>JBAPYC010001265.1:0-3442 GCA_049284535.1 Streptosporangiaceae bacterium | reverse complement strand
CCCTGGAACGGCGCTACCTGCGCTTGCTGCGCTGCTACCCGCCCAGCCATCGCGAGTTCCACCGGGAGGAGATGCTCGGCGTGCTGCTGGCCACCGCCCGCCCCGGGCAGCGCACGCCGGGCCTGCGGGAAACGGTGAACCTGGCCGCCTGCGGCCTGGCGATCCGGGTCCGCCGGATCCCCGGCTGGCTGGCCGCCGACGCCGGGCAGGACGCCCTGGCCGTCGTGAGCCTGATCGCCCCGGCGGTGGTGCTCATCCTGCTCGCCCTGCAACAGGCAGCCATCACCGCATGCGCCAGCGCGAGGGCTCCGGTCTGCGCGGGGGCTCCGGTCTGGTTGCCGGTCCCGGTCCTGCCCTCTCTGGCGGAGTCCGTCGTGGGGCTGGCCTGGCTGGCTGTTGTGCTGCTGGGGCTGACCGGCCGTCAGCGAAAAGCCGCGGCGATCGCGTCCATCTGGCTGACGCTCGCCGTGCTGATCCTGGTGATCCTGGTGACCGCGATCATGCAGCAGGGCCAGCGCGTTAACGTTCCCATGGCGCTTTTCCAGTTCGCGGGTATGGCTGATGTCCCTGTCGTGCTGGTCAGCCTGGCGGCTTGCTCGCTGGTCTTCTCTCCCGGCCCGCGGTGGGGGCTGGCGATCGTGGGGTGGCGGCGGGCCTGCCTCATGATCGCGGGCCTAGCCGCGGGCTTCGGGTTCCCCTCGATCGTTCACCTGGCGGACCCGGCCGCGCCGATCTGGGATCTTGCCTTCCGGCTGCTGGGCGTCCTGGCGATCGCGGTCGCGGTCGCCGTCACGTGCGTACGCGGCCCCGTGGGCCGGCGGGTCGCGGGGCTGATGGCGACCGGGCTCCTGCCCAGTCTCGCCCTCACCATCCCGCTGCGCGACGTTCCGGCGGACATCCCGGTGCTCTTGCTCGTCAGCCTGCTCGCCGCCGTGCTGGTGTGGCCGGTGGCGATCGTGTCCTGGCGGGGGCGGGCGGAACGGCGCCGGCGGCTGGCCGAGCCGGACCTGGATTTCACCGTAGTCTACGCAGAGTTCCAGGCCTTCTGCGCTCGCCGGCGGCTGCCCGCTTCCTCAGCCCGGCAACTGGAGCGGGCCTGGGACGCCTGGCAGGCCGGGCGATACCGACGCGGCGAGATCAGCCAATGGCCCGGCTACAGCGACAACCCGTTCCGGCCACGCTGACGACCACCCCGTGCCACAGCGCACACCAGGGCAGTTCAGAAACTGGACGCCGTAGCTGTGCTGACGGGTCCATTGCTACCGGCACCCCCTACATCGGCACCGAGCACCTTCTGCTGAGCCTGCTCGCCGAGGGCGACGGCATCGCTGTCTCGATTTGTGCCTTGCCGGGCTGGCGGCAGCGGTTGTGCCAGCGCTGCCCGCGCGCTGTCTGCGGTGGGCGGCGCTAGCTGCTGCGCGGCGGCGGGCCGGGGGTCGGCCGTGGAAGCTGCTCGCTGGGTGGGGGAGTCGGCGGTGGTGTGGCTGGCGGCGCACCTGGAGGGCGGCCGTCCGGGTGGCTTGCGGGCTGGCCGTGCGGGTGTCCTGGTGGCGGGTTGCCTGGTTCGCGGGCGAGCAGGTTGATGCGGTCGCCGGGGGCCAGGATGATGCCGGGGTCGGGGTCGCGAAGGGTGTGGTTGTCCAGGATGGTGACCGGGATCCAGCCGGGCGGCCAGGTGGTGTCGCCGAGTGTCTTGCCGCTGGCGGCCGAGCCGGCGGAAATGGTGATCTCCAGGATCTGGTAACCGCGCAGCGGATCTGGCGGCTGGCCCGGGGCGGCCTGCGGGCCAGGGACGGCCTGCGGGCCAGAGACGGCCAGTGCGGCGGGGGGTTGTGCCTGCTCGGCGGGAGCGGCGTGCATGTGGCGGGCGACCACCTGCAGTACGTTCTGGCTGGTGATCCAGCCTTGCAGGTGCTGCCCGTCGGCGGAGATCACCGGCAGTCCGTCACGGCCGTAGAGCTCGAGCTGGCGCAGCGCCTGGGTCAGGGACTCGGTGGCGAACAGCATCTCGGGGTGGTATTTGCGGGTGACGGGGCCGGGCGGTGCCGGGTCCGGGCTGGGGTCGCCAGGCGGACCGGGCGGCCCGGCCGCGATGGTGAGCGGCGCCGGGAAGGGGTGCATGGCGTCGGCCGCGGTGAGGTCTTCGAACGGGTCCGCGTAGCGGGGATGATCGATGTCGGTACCGCGGCGCAGCAGCTTGGTGGTGTAGATGGTGCCGTAGCTCAGGGCCCGTGATGTGGCGGTGGCGATGGCGACGGCGAGCATGACCGGCAGGGTGAGCGTGAAGTCGCCGGTCATTTCCACGACGCTGGCTACCGCGGTGAGGGGGGCCCGGGCCGCGGCGGCGAACACCGCACCCATGGCGACGACGGCGTACAGGGCGGGCTGCCCGGCGGCCGGGCCGATCAGGTGGCCGGCGATCTCGCCGAAGGCCATGCCGGAGGTGGCGCCGATGAACAGCGATGGGGCGAATACCCCGCCTGATCCGCCGATGCCGATGGTCAGGCTGCACGCGATGATCTTCCCGGCGGCCAGGATGATCAGGAACCACAGGGCGTAGCTGCCGCCGACTGCCTTGTACATGACCGGGTAGCCGACGCCGTACATCTGCGGGAGGGCGAGCAGCAGCAGCCCGAGGGCGATCCCGCCGGCCGCGGGCCTGGCCCACTCCGGCCGGTTCCCCCACACCTTGTCGCACAGGTCCTCGGTCGCGTACAGGATTTTCGCGAACGCCAGCCCGATCAGCGCCGCCATCACCGCCAGGGCCGCGACGAGCAGGTAGCTGGACAGGTGATGCACCGTGATGCCGGACGGCAGCCCGGACAGGAACGGCGCGCTGCCCGCGAACTGCCTGCTGAGCAGGTCGGCGACCATCGCGGACAGCATTACGGTGAAGATCGCCTCGATGGAGAACTCCCGCAAGATGATCTCGACCCCGAAGAACACCCCGGTGATCGGCGCGTTGAACGTGGCGGCGATCCCGCCGGCCGCGCCGCAGGCGACCAGGATCCGCAGCCGGCTCTCCGGCATCTTCACCCACTGGCCCAGGCTGGAGGCCAGCGCGGAGCCGATCTGCACAATCGGGCCCTCCCGGCCGACCGACCCGCCAGTGGCGATGGTCAGCGCGGAGGCGACCGACTTGATCGCCGCGACCTGCGGCCGGATCCGGCCGCCGCCCTCGGCGACCGCAATCATCACCTCGGGCACCCCGTGCCCGCGGGCCTCGCGGGCGTACCGGTAGATCAGCGGGCCGTAGATCAGCCCACCGATCACCGGGATGACGACGAAGAATCCCAGGCCGAGCCCGGGAAAGTGCGCGCTGGGGACGCGGCCCTGCTGGCCGAACTGGGCATGGCCGGTAGCCAGCCAGGTGACGAAGTAGATCAGGTACCGGAACGCGACCGCGCCCAGCCCCGACCCGGCCCCCACCACCAGCGCGACC
>JBAPYC010001264.1:0-6748 GCA_049284535.1 Streptosporangiaceae bacterium | reverse complement strand
GGCCGGGCCCGCGGCCGGCGCCGTCTGCGGCCGCCCGGTCCCGGGCGGCCTGGCTCGACGGCACGTCGAGACTGGCCTCGACGGTGGCCTTGAGCAGGCGGCGCGCACCGGTGAAGGCCAGGAAGGCGAGCGGCAGCTCGGCCAGCAGCGCCGACGCGATGCTCAGCCACATGCTGCTGGTGGCCAGTGAGGTGCCGACATCGAACCAGGCGTCACAGCAGAGCATGGTGCCGGTCACCATCAGCAGCAGGATCAGGATCTGCCGCTTGCGCCAGGTCGCCCAGGCCGTGGCGGCGAACGCCGCGAGCAGCAGCACGTCGAAATTCACCCACAGCGCCCGCCAGTGATGCGCGTTGAAGTGGCGCGGCAGCGTGGCCGCCAGCACCACGATCCAGACGGCCAGGGCAACGCAGCAGCCGGCGGAGATCACCAGCGCCAGCCGGCGACTGCGGCGGAGCGCGGGGCTGCTCAGGTACGGGTCGGTGGGATGCTGCCCCGGCCGGGGCTCATCCGGGGCGGACACGTCGAGGCTGGCCAGGAGGGCGGCCAGCTCAGCTCGTTCGGCCTTACTCATCTGGCGCACTGCGGCCTCGTCTATCACGACCTTATTGTGCACAGTCTTCCTGAGAATGCCCTTAATGCCGGTTGGGGCACCGCTACGGGGTGGACCGCCGACCGGGCGGTCCGGCGTAAGCTCGGAAAAGTGAGTGAGCTCCTCTACCTCTGCCTGGGCGCCTCTCGCGTCGAGTACCACGAGGGCTGGGATCTGCAGCGGCGTATCCATGCCCGGCGGGTCGCGGACCAGGTCCCCGACAGCTGCCTGCTGCTCGAGCACGAGCCGGTGTACACGGCAGGCAAGCGGACGGCAGCCTCCGACCGGCCGTTCGGCGATCCGGGCGCGCCGGTTGTCGACGTGGACCGCGGCGGCAAGATCACCTGGCACGGCCCCGGGCAGCTGACCGGCTATCCGATCATCAAGCTGCGCGAGCCCCTGGATGTGGTGGCCTACGTGCGCGCCCTCGAGGAAGCGATGATCCGGACCTGCGCGGAGTTCGGGGTGAGTGCCGAGCGGGTCGCCGGGCGCAGTGGCGCCTGGGTGCGAGGCGAGGCGGGCCAGCCGGACCGCAAGGTGGGGGCGATCGGCGCGCGGGTGGCCAAAGGCGTCACCATGCACGGGCTGGCGCTGAACGCCGACTGCGACCTTTCCTGGTACGACCGCATCGTTCCGTGCGGCATCCGCGACGCCGGCGTGACCACGCTGTCGGCGGAGACCGGGCAGCCGGTCACGGTGACCGACGTGACCCCGGTCATGGAGCGTCACCTGGCCGGCGTGCTGAGCTTCACTTCCTGGCGGTACGTCGTCGATCCCGAGCCGCTGGCGGGCTCACCAGCCGGAACCGCCGGAACCCAGGCAGCCGCTGCCTCGTAGCCGGGCCGGTCGTTCATGGTGCTCAAAATCATGTCGTCGGCTGACGATTGACGACGCGCAGCGACATAGGCTGGAGGGGTGGTACTCGCACCTGAAGGCCGTCGCCTGCTCCGTCTCGAGGCGCGCAACAGCCAGGTCCCGATCGAGCGCAAGCCGCCGTGGATCAAGACCAGGCTCCGGACCGGCCCGGCCTACACCGAGCTGAAGGGCCTCGTCCATCGCGAGGGCCTGCACACGGTCTGCGAGGAAGCCGGCTGCCCGAACATCTACGAATGCTGGGAAGACCGCGAGGCCACTTTCCTCATCGGCGGTGATCAGTGCACCCGGCGGTGCGACTTCTGCCAGATCGACACCGGCAAGCCGCAGCCCCTCGACACCGAGGAGCCACGCCGGGTCGCGGAGTCGGTCGCGGCCATGGGCCTGAAGTACGCTACGGTCACCGGCGTGGCCCGGGACGACCTGGCGGACGGCGGCGCCTGGCTGTACGCGCAGGTGTGCCGCGAGATCCATGCCGCCATCCCCGGCTGCGGGGTGGAGCTGCTCATCCCGGACTTCAACGCCGAGCCGGGCCGGCTGGCCGAGGTCTTCAGCGCCCGCCCAGAGGTGCTGGCGCACAACATCGAGACCGTGCCGCGGATCTTCCGGCGGATCCGGCCGGGCTTCCGGTACCAGCGCTCACTGGACGTGCTGCGCGCGGCCCGCGAGGACGGGCTGGTCACCAAGTCCAACCTGATCCTGGGCATGGGCGAGGAACGGCACGAGATCACCGAGGCCATGCGGGACCTGCGCGCGGCAGGCTGTGACCTGCTCACCATCACGCAGTACCTGCGGCCGACGCCGCGGCATCACCCGGTAGAGCGCTGGGTCAAGCCGGAGGAGTTCGTCGAGCTGCGCGAGGAGGCTGAGGGGCTCGGGTTCGCCGGTGTGATGTCCGGCCCGCTGGTCCGGTCCTCCTACCGTGCGGGTCGGCTGTACGCCCAGGCCACCGAGCAGCGCGACGGCGCGGCCGGGGTTGTGGCCGGCTCGTAGCCCTGGGACGGTTTCTGTCCGGGGCCGCGGAACCGTATGCTGCGGAGCATGGCACGCATGTCGAGAAAGTCTGGGTCCGCTGAGCCGGCCATCAATACGCAAGACGCGAGCGAGATGGCCAACGCCGGGCGGCTGAAGCAGATCCGCATGGTCGCCGGGCTGGTGCACAAGTCCAATCCGAAGGCGCTGCCCATCGTCATCGGCAGCGGCCTGGCCGTCCTGGTCATTTTGATCATCGTCGGGTTGCTCACCAACCTGGCCGCGTTCCTGATCCCGCTCGGCGTGCTGCTCGGCGTGCTGGTGACGACGGTCCTGTTCGGCCGGTTCGCGCAGGCGGCGCAGTACTCGGCCATCGAGGGGCAGCCGGGTGCGGCCGCGGCCGTGCTGGAGAACATGCGCGGTGACTGGACCGTCACCCCGGCCATCGCCGCCAACCGGAACATGGACGTGGTGCACCGGGCGGTCGGCCGGCCGGGCGTCATCCTGGTCGGCGAGGGCTCCCCCACCCGGCTGGCCAGCCTGCTCGCCGCGGAGAAGAAGCGGGTCGCGCGGGTGGCCTACGAGGTGCCCATCTTTGAGTTCCAGATTGGCGACGGCGAGGGCCAGGTGCCGATCGGCAAGCTGCAGCGCAAGATCATGCGGCTGCCGCGCAACCTCAAGCCGGGTGCGGTCAGCGACATCAACCACCGGCTCAAGGCGCTGCAGCCGACGCTGCAGGCCCCCAAGGGACCGCTGCCGCGGAGCGCCAGGCAGCCGAAGATGCCCCGGCCGAAGGCCCGCTAAGAGGGCCCCGGCAGGACGGCTGAGGACGGCGGTAGTCAGGCCCGGATGACGATCGTGTCCGCGGCCCGGTCGTGCAGGCCGCGCAGGTCGCGGTCGGTCAGCAGCGGCGGGATCACGGTCAGCAGGATCAGGGTGCGGAGCAGAGCCCAGCCAGGGCCGATGATGCCGCCGTCGGTCCGGACCGCGCGGATGCCGATCAGCCGCTTGCCCACCGTGAATCCGGTCGTCGCGGTGAGCACGTAGACCTCGATCGCGAACACCACGATCGTCCAGATTTGCGAATGAGTCAGCCAGTACGCGACCAGCATGCTGAGCAGCCAGTCGATCAGCAGCGCCACCACCCGCCGGGGCATGCTGGCGACCGATCCCGGCCCGCGCTCCGGCAGGCCGAACCGCTCGCCGGGGTACGCCGGCTTCTGCTCGGCCTCCCCCGGGGCAGTCAGCTGGGCCGTTCCGGACGGCGCGGGTTTCTTCGCCACGGTTCCACGGTATCCGCTCCGTGCCACGGCGCTCGCCGGGGGCCATAATAGATGCCCTGACCTGGGGGGCAGAGCCGTAACATCCGTGAAACATATCAGACACGGCACGGAAATTGCCGGCCTCTACCGTCCGAATCGCGTGTCTTGAAAACGTAAGCGTGCTCTGTACAAAGCGTGCCCTGTACCCGGGAGGGTTGATGTTCAGCAGTGCCGAGGAAGTCCTCCGCTACATCGCGGAGGAAAACGTGGAGTTTATTGACGTCAGGTTCTGTGACCTGCCGGGAACGATGCAGCATTTCACCGTGCCTGCGTCGGCGTTCGGCGAGGAGGTCTTCAGCGACGGCCTCATGTTCGACGGCTCATCGATCCGCGGATTCCAGGCGATCCATGAGTCTGACATGCAGCTGCTGCCCGACCCGAGCACGGCGGGGCTCGACCCGTTCCGCAGGCATAAGACGCTGAACCTCACGTTCTTCGTGCACGACCCGCTGACCGGGGCGCCTTATACCAGGGACCCGCGCAACATCGCCAGGAAGGCCGAGGACTACCTGCGCGGTACCGGCATCGGCGACACCGCGTTCTTCGGCCCGGAGGCGGAGTTCTACATCTTCGACTCCGCCCGCTTCGCCACCTCCGCGAACGAGGGCTATTACCACATCGACTCGGTCGAGGGCGCGTGGAACTCCGGCCTCGAGGAGGACGGCGGCAACCTCGCCTACAAGCCCAGGTACAAGGGCGGCTATTTCCCCGTGCCGCCGAACGACCATTTCGCGGACCTGCGCGCGGACATGACGACCAACCTGCTCGCGGCCGGCATCCAGGTCGAGATGCAGCACCACGAGGTCGGCACGGCCGGCCAGTCCGAGATCAACATGCGGTTCGGCCCCCTGCTGGCCGAAGCCGACAAGCTCATGCAGTTCAAGTACATCATCAAGTCCACCGCCCGGGCGGCGGGCAAGACGGTGACGTTCATGCCCAAGCCGCTGTTCGGTGACAACGGCAACGGGATGCACTGCCACCAGTCGATCTGGAAGGACGGCTCGCCGCTGTTCTACGACGAGGTCGGCTACGCTGGCCTGTCCGACATGGGCCGGTACTACATCGGCGGCCTGCTCCGGCACGCGCCCTCGCTGCTGGCATTCACCAACCCGACCGCGAACTCCTACCACCGGCTGGTGCCCGGCTTCGAGGCCCCGGTCAACCTGGTCTACTCGCAGCGCAACCGCTCGGCCTGCATCCGGATCCCGATCACCGGGACGAACCCGAAGGCCAAGCGGGTCGAATTCCGTGTCCCGGACCCGTCCTGCAACCCGTACCTGGCGTTCGCCGCCATGCTGATGGCCGGCCTGGACGGGATCAAGAACAAGATCGAGCCGCCGGAGCCGGTGGACAAGGATCTGTACGAGCTGCCGCCGGACGAGGCGGACGCCATCGCGCAGGTCCCGGGCTCGCTCGAGGCGGTGCTGAACGCCCTGGAGGACGACCACGCGTTCCTGACCGAGGGTGGCGTGTTCACCGAGGACCTGATCGAGACCTGGCTGGACTACAAGCGGACCGCCGAGCTCGACGAGCTGCGGCTGCGCCCGCACCCGCACGAGTTCGAGCTGTACTACGACTGCTGACGGCCGCCCAGGCAGTTCAGTGTGGTAGCGCGGAAGCCCGTGGGGAGGAACTCGACCTTCCCGCGGGCTTTCCGCGGTCACTGCGGGCGGCGTTACAGAAACTGGCCCGGCGAGGTTTCCTGCTCACCGCTCCACACCACGGCGACGACCTCGCCGGGATCGATCACGGCCCAGCCGGTCTCGCGTTCCAGCCGGACCAGCCCGTCGAGACGGACCTCGACCCCGGTCAGCTTCTTGTCCGAGGTGGTCGCGAAGCCGACCTGGCCGACCTGGCTGACCACCAGGAACACCGACCCGGACTTGCCGATAATGGGCCTGAGCAGCTCAGCGACAGTATCCCCGTTCATCCTCATCACCTTCAGATCTCGTACAGCTGGGCGGCATCATTAGACCATGACGACACCGGGGCCGGATCAGGGCGGCGGCGCCAGTGACACCGGCGATGGCGGCCGCGGCGACGGTGAGGGCGGCCGGGCCGCGAGCCTGCAGGCCCTCGCGCGTGACATCGAGCGGCTGCACGAGCTGACCCGCCCGCACGTCGCCGAGGGCGACGATGACCTCAGCCAGGCGGTGGCGCGCATACCCGGCGCGCAGCGGCGACGCGAAGCCGGGGAGCTGCTGACGCGGATCAAGCGCCTGCGCGGGTCCCGCATGAACGGACTGGCCCGGTAAGCCAGTTGACCGAGACACCGCCCGTCATCCGCCCGGCCGGACCCGCCGACGCCGGGCCGATCGCCGCGATCTTCGCGCACTACGTGACGACCACCGTGATCACCTTTGAGGAGGTCCCCCCGACGGCCGCGGACTGGGGGCGCCGGCTCGAGGAGCTGGCCGCCGTCAGCCTGCCCTTCCTGGTGGCCGAGGGCGACGGCGGCACAGTGGCCGGCTACGCCTACGCCAGCCCGTGGCGGCCCAAGCCCGCCTACCGCCACACCATCGAGGACACGGTGTACATCTCCCCCGGGCTGACCGGCCGCGGGCTCGGCCGGGCCCTGCTCGAGGCACTTCTGGCCGGCTGTGAGCAGGCCGGGGCGCGCCAGGTCATCGCGGTCATCGCCGACACCGGCAGCGACGCCTCGCGCGCGCTGCACAGCCGCTGCGGCTTCACCGAGGCGGGCCGGCTGGCCGCGGTCGGGCGCAAGCACGGCCGGTGGATCGACACCCTGCTGATGCAGCGGGAACTGCGGCGCTGACCCACCTCATCGCACGACGCACGGTCTGGCGGGAGACAATGGGCCCGTGTCCGGACAACTCTGGCCCGGCCTGCTGGCGCAGGCGTGGACGGCGCTGGATCCCGACGCTGCCCCGGCAGCGGCCGCTGGGCTCCCGGCCGGGCTCGAGGTGCTGTGGGTCAGCGGCCCGCCCGGGCAGCTGCGCTCCCGGCTGCCGGCTGAAGACACCGCGAT
>JBAPYC010001263.1:0-2235 GCA_049284535.1 Streptosporangiaceae bacterium | reverse complement strand
CCGCGGGCTGGCCGGCCAGGGCAGCGATGTGCGGCGGCAGCGGGATCCCGGCGGGGAGCACCGGATCGGGCTGCGGGGTCTGCCAGGCAGCGGCCAGCGGCAGCACCCCGGCCCACACCGGCAGGGCCGCGTCCGGGGAATCACCGTCGTCCGGCGGGCCGGTGCGGATCTTGACCGACGCCTCGTCCAGGGACAACGCGAGCAGGGACGTGGCCGCCAGTTCCTTCTTGCTCGGGCGGCGGGCATAGTCCCACTGGCCCGGCACGATGTGCTCGCTGAGCGCGCGCAGCCCGGCCAGCTTCTCCCCCGGGCCGGTCACCAGCCGGGGTGTGCCGAAGATCATCGCGCTGCGGTAGTTGACCGCGTGCTCGAATACCGAGCGGGCCAGCACCAGCCCGTCCACGTGGGTAACGGTCACGCAGACGGTCGCCTCCGGCGCCGAGACCAGGCTGCGGCTGGCCACCGAGCCGTGCAGGTAGACGGTGTCGCCGTCCAGCCCGTAGACGGTGGGCACGACCATCGGGTAGCCGTCCACGAGAACGCCGAGATGGCACACCACCCCGGCCCGCAAGATCTCCTCCAGGTCGCGCCGGCTGGTGCTGCCCTGCTCGCGAAGGCGGCGGTGCCGGGTGCGCCCGGTCACGGGGAGCTGCGGCGATGCGGACATGGCTGCAGTCTAGGGTGGAACCATGAAGATCGGATTCGGTGCGCCGGTCGCGGGCGCGTGGGCCACCCCTGGTTACCTGTCCTCGTTCTCTGAGCGAGCCGAGGACCTCGGGTACGCGTCGCTGTGGACGTTCCAGCGGCTGCTCGTGCCGGAGGGTTCCGGCATGGAGCCGGTCTACCAGAGCGTGCTCGACCCGATGGTGGCGCTGGGTTACGTGGCCGCGCAGACCACCCGGATCAGGCTGGGTGTGGCCATCGTCAACCTGCCGTTCCTCTCGCCGGCCGTGCTGGCCAAGCAGGCGACCACCGTGGACGTGCTGTCCGGCGGCCGCCTTGACCTCGGGCTGGGCATCGGCTGGATGCCCGAGGAGTTCACCGCGGCCGGTGCGGCCATGCCCCGGCGCGGGGCCAGGGCCGAGGAGTACCTGGCTGCGCTGCGCACGCTGTGGGCCGACGATGTCAGCTCGTTCACCGGCGAGTTCTACACCATCCCGCCCGGCCGGCAGTACCCCAAGCCGGTGCAGCAGCCCGGCCCGGCGGTGCTGCTGGGCGGCATGTCCCGGCCGGCCATGGAACGGGCCGGACGAGCTGCGGACGGCTGGATCACCTCCAGCCGAGCCGACCTGACCAAGATCGGCGAGGCGGCCGCCGTGATCCGTGAGGCGGCCTCCGCGGCGGGGCGGGATCCGGACGCGGTGCGGATCATCTGCCGCGGCGTGACGCTGGCCGGCGCCGAGGCCAAGGGCCCGGACGGCGGGCGCCGGCTGCTGTCCGGCAGCTACGAGCAGATCCGTGAGGACGCCGACTGGCTCGGCGACCAAGGCGTGACCGAGCTGTTCCACGACCTGAACTGGGACCCGCAGGTCGGCAATCCCGAGGTGGCCCCGGAAGCCGCGGCCGAGCGGGCCGAGGAGATCCTCACCGAGCTCGCGCCGCGCTGAGCTGGCGCCCAGAGCCGGCGCGCCGGTGACCACGGACGCTGACGTCGCGGAGGTGCTCAGGCTCGAGGGCGAACTGCAGACCGCCGATTGCCGGCGTGACCGGGCCCGTGCCACGGCGCTGCTGGCCGAGGACTTCACCGAGGTTGGAGCGTCCGGCCGGGTCTGGGATCGCCCCTCAACACTGGAACTTCTCGGCGCGGAGGGCCGGGACAAACCCGTCATCGAGGTCCATGGCCTCACGGGCCGCGCCGTCGGCGAAGGTTTCGTCCTGGTCCACTGGGTCTCCGATTGCGGCGGGCGGCGGGCCCGGCGCACATCCCTGTGGCGGCGCGATGCGGCCGGCTGGCGGCTGGTGCACCACCAGGGCACGCTGCTTCCCTGAATACGGGGCTTCCCTGAATACGGGGCTTCCCTGAATGCGGGGCTCCCCTGAATGCGGGGCTCCCCTGAATGCGGGGCTCCCCTGAATGCGGGGCTCCCCTGAATGCGGGGCTCCCTGAATGCGGGCCTGCCTGTGAGTGCTCGCGAGTCAGGGCGGCGCCGAGAAGAAGTCACTGGCTTCCCCGAGATCGGCGTAGTAGCGCCAGAACTCGGCGATCCTGTTGTCGGCGATGCGCATTACGTCGGC
>JBAPYC010001262.1:0-4029 GCA_049284535.1 Streptosporangiaceae bacterium | reverse complement strand
GGCCAGATCCGCAAGGGACACCACACCCTTGCGGATCTGGCCCTTGGACAGGGTGTTCAGGAAGGTGTGGCGGACCTCGGACTGGGTCTGCTCGAGCCAGGCCCGGCGGGACAGGACCACGTTGTTGCGGTTCTTGTCCAGCTCGATGATCTTGGCTTCGATCTCCTTGCCGACATACGGCTGCAGATCACGGACGCGCCGCATTTCCACCAGCGAGGCTGGCAGGAAGCCGCGGAGCCCGATGTCCAGGATCAGGCCACCCTTGACGACCTCGATCACCGTGCCGGTGACCACGCCGTCCTCGTCCTTGATCTTCTCGATCGTGCCCCAGGCGCGCTCGTACTGAGCCCGCTTCTTGGACAGGATCAGGCGGCCTTCCTTGTCTTCCTTCTGGAGGACAAGAGCCTCGATGTGCTCGCCGGTCTTGACGACCTCGTGCGGGTCTACATCGTGCTTGATTGACAGTTCGCGTGACGGGATCACGCCCTCTGTCTTGTAGCCGATATCGAGCAAGACCTCGTCTCGGTCGACCTTTACGACTGTTCCTTCGACGATGTCGCCATCGTTGAAATACTTGATGGTCTCGTCGATCGCGGCGAGGAATGCCTCCTCGGACCCGATGTCGTTGACCGCGACCTTAGGGGTCGAGTTGGCTTGCGTGGTGCTCGTCATGTGTGGGTAGGCTCCGGATGCGGACAGGGAAAGTTATGGGCACGCCGCAAACCGTGCACCCCAGGATGACCAGGATTCGCAGGACTTACCGGAACCAGCATGGGCCGACCACGGCACGCCCGGCGGCTGCCGCTCCAGTCACATGACGTGATGTCACATGACCAAGACGGAACGCACGAGGACACGGCGCAGCAGCCAGAATATGAGAGTGAGTCACCAGGGTCAATTGAGACTGGCCACAATACGGCCACGGTCTGCCCGCGGGCGCCCCTGGGACCCGGCAATAAGTGGCGCGCAGCCCCCCCGGAGGGCCGGGGAATGGGGAGCCAGGCAGGCCCCCGTGCGGGGCCCAGGGGGCCCCGACTAACCCCGCGTGCGGGGCCCAGGGGGTGTGGGGGGCCGGGTAGGCCCCCCACACGGGGGTCCAGGGGGTCGTCCCCCGGATTACTCAGTGCGCGGCTTCGGCCCAGCTTCGGCCGGTACCGACCGAGACGTCCAGCGGCACCCGCAGCGAGGCGGCGCCGGCCATCGCGGTGCAGACCAGCTCGCGGGCGGCCTCGAGCTCGCCCGGCCCGACCTCCACGATCAGCTCGTCATGTACCTGCAGCAGCATCCGGGACCGCAGGCCGGATGCGGCCAGCGCGCTGTCCACGGCCAGCATGGCGACCTTGATCACGTCCGCGGCCGACCCCTGGATCGGGGCGTTCAGCGCCATCCGTTCGGCCATCTCCCGGCGCTGCCGGTTATCGGAGGTCAGGTCGGGAAGGTAACGGCGTCGGCCCATCATCGTCGCGGTGTAGCCGTCCATCCGGGCCCGCGCGACCACCTCGTGCAGATAGTCCCGCACGCCGCCGAACTCCTTGAAGTACTCGTCCATCAGCCCGCGGGCCTCGTCCGGCGTGATGCGCAACTGGTTCGCCAGGCCGAAGGCGGACAGGCCGTAGGCCAGCCCGTAGTTCATGGCCTTGATCTTGGCCCGGAGCTCGGGGCCGACCTCCTCGGGCGGCAGCCCGAACACCCGGGAGGCGGTGGCCGCGTGGAAGTCGTGCCCGGAATCGAACGCCGCGATCAGCGCCTCGTCCTCGGACAGATGGGCCATGATCCGCAGCTCGATCTGGCTGTAGTCCGCCGACATCAGGGTTTCGTAGCCCTCGCCGACCACGAAGCCCAGCCGGATCTGCCGCCCGAGCTCGCTGCGGATCGGGATGTTCTGCAGGTTCGGGTCGGTGGAGGACAGCCGGCCGGTCGCGGCCACGGTCTGGTTGAAGGTGGTATGGATCCGGCCGTCTTCGCCGGCCATCGGGATCAGCGAGTCCACGATCGACATCAGCTTGGCCACGTCCCGGTGGCGCAGCAGGTGCTCGAGCACGGGGTGCTGGGTCTGCGCGAGCAGGCTGGTGAGTGCCTCGGAGTCGGTCGTGTAGCCGGTCTTGATCCGCTTGGTCTTGGGCAGGCCGAGCTCGTTGAACAGCAGCTCCTGAAGCTGCTTGGGCGAGCCGAGGTTGAACTCGTGCCCGGCGACGGCGTAGGCGGCCTGCTCGGCCGCCTTGGCCTCGCCGTGCAGCATGGACGACATGGCCGCGAAGTGCTCGGAGTCGGCAGCGATCCCGGTGCGCTCCATCTTGGCCAGCACGGACACCAGCGGCAGCTCAAGCTCGCGCAGCAGCGCGACCGACTCGCGCCGGTCCAGGTCCTCCTCCAGGGCGCTGGCCAGCTCGAGCGTGGCCTGGGCGTGCAGGACCAGGCCGACCGCGGCGTCCCGCTCGCCGGAGCCGTCCAGCGTGAGCTGCCCGCCGTCGGGCTCGTCGGGCAGCTCCTTGCCCAGGTAGCGCAGGGCCAGGTCGGCCAAGTCGAAGGTGCGCTGGCCGGGCAGGGCCAGGTAGGCAGCCAGCGCCGTGTCGCAGGCCAGGCCCGCCAGCGGCAGGCCGCGGGCGGTCAGCGCGTGCATGGGGCCCTTGGCGTCGTGCAGCACCTTGGGATGCCTGGCGTCGGCCAGCCAGGCGGCCAGCGCTTGCTCGTCGGCCTCGGTGAGCTGCGCTGGATCCAGGTGGGCGCCGTGACCGTCCGCGGTGGCTATCGCCAGCCCGGTCACGTTACCCGTGCCGCGCCCCCAGGTTCCGGAGAGCGTGAGCCCAGCTCGTTCGGCCGATTCATGGGCGGCCAGCCAGGGCGCGACCTCATCCGGTCCGAGCAGTTCGGCCACCACTTCGAAGGACGCCTTTTCCGGACGGCCCGTGACCGGGCCGCTCAGCGGGTCGGCGGGGTCGGTCCCGGTCGCGCCGATCAGGCCGTGCGGAAGGGTCTGGTAGAGGCGCTCGCGCAGCACCTTGAACTGGAGCGTGTCGAAGAGCTGGTGGATGGTCTCCCGGTCCCAGGCCACCGGCAGCAGATCGTGCGGCACCGCCCCGACCGTCTCGGGCGGCATGTCGGTGACCAGCGCGGTCAGCTGGCGGTTGCGCAGCACGCCGGCCAGGTGCTCGCGCAGCGCGTCGCCGGCCTTGCCCTTGACCTCGTCCACCCGGTCGACCAGGGACTGCAGGGAGCCGAACTCGGCGATCCACTTGGTCGCGGTCTTCTCGCCTACGCCGGGGATGCCGGGCAGGTTGTCGCTCGGGTCACCGCGCAGGGCCGCGAAGTCCGGGTACTGAGCCGGGCTGAGACCGTACTTGGCCTGCACGGCCTCGGGGGTGAACCTGGCCATCTCGCTGATGCCGCGCATCGTGTACAGCACGGTCACCTTGTCGGTCACAAGCTGGAGAGCGTCCCGGTCGCCGGTCACGATCAGCACGTCCATGTCCGGCGCGGCCTGCGTGGCGAGCGTGGCGATCAGGTCGTCAGCCTCGTAACCGGGCACCGACAGCCGGGTGATGCCGAGGACGTCAAGTACCTCGAAGATCAGGCTGAGCTGGCTGCGGAAATCGGCCGGGGTCTCCCGCCGGGTCGCCTTGTACTCCACGTACTGCTCGTGCCGGAAGGTCGGCTCGCTGCGGTCGAAAGCCACCGCCACGTGGGTCGGCTGCTCGTCGCGGAGCACGTTGATGAGCATCGCGGTGAAGCCGTAGACCGCGTTCGTGGGCTGCCCGGTCGTCGTGGAGAAGTTCTCGGGTGGCAGCGCGAAGAAGGCGCGGTACGCCAGGGAGTGCCCGTCGAGCAGGAGCAACCGCTCCCGGCGCTCCGCTGGTCCGGGTGCGGATGCGGGTGCCTGGGTCGCCTTGGTCGCCACGCAGGAAGTCTAGTAGCAGGGACCGACACCGGCGGGCGGACATGGCCCGGCGCCGGCATGCCACGGCCCGGGGGCCGCCGGAAAGGCGGCCCCCGGGCCGCGATGAGCCGGCCGGCTGCAGGCGCCGCTTACGC
>JBAPYC010001261.1:0-5209 GCA_049284535.1 Streptosporangiaceae bacterium | reverse complement strand
CGCACGGGGGGCCGCCGACCTGTGGTGGCCCGGCGGGCGGCCGGCCGGAGACGGCGCGCCCCTTACCGGGGTCCCCGGCGGTGCCCGGGCGGTCCTGGGGCTGCGCCAGCGCAACGGCGAGCTGCTCGGGGTCATGGAGGCCAGCTGGCCCGCGCCGCTGCCGGAGTTCACCATGGAGACCCGCCAGCGGCTGTCCTCCCTGGCCGCCGGGTGCGCTCGCGTGCTCGGGGCCCGTCTGGCCCACGGCGACCTGGCCGCCGCGCAGCCTAAGGCGGCCGTCTACACCCTGCTCGACAGCCTGGCCGACTCCGTGCTCGTCGTCCAGGCCATCCGGGACGACGCCGGCCGGCTCACCGATTTCAGCATCGAGCACGTCAGCCCGGGCTTTCGTGACCTGGCCGGCCGTGGCGGGATCGACCTGGGCAGGCTGACCCTGCTGGAGGCCTACCCGGCCGGCATCTCCGGCTCGGGCTTGTTCGCCCGGGCCGCCCAGATCCTCGCGGACGGCCTGCCGCAGCATGTGCCCGGCCCACTCAGCGCCGCCCTGGCCAGCGGCCTGCCTGCCCGCGAGCGTGAACCGCACGTATCGGGCCAGCAGACCGACCCGCCGATCCCGCTGGCCGACCTGCGGGTAGCGCCGTTCTTCGACGGGGTGATCTTCACCTGGCGTCACGACGGCTCCGCCGGCCGGCTCGCCGGGCTGGGCGATCACGCGCAGCGTCTCGGGCGTCTCGGCGGCTGGGAGGAGAACCTGGCCGACGGCACCGTACGGTGGACCGACTCGGCGTTCAACCTGTTCGGCCTGACCCCCCGCCCGGGCGCGGAGATTCCCCTGGCCGACTTGCACAGTTACGTGATGGCTGCGGACAAGCCGGTGGTCAAGCGCTTCCGGCAGAGCCTCGATGAGCACCGCGAAGCCCTGACCGCGACCTTCCGGGTGGTCCACCCCGACGACCGGAGCATCAGGCAGATCCGCGTCTTCGCCGAGCCCGTGGCCGACGCGGCCGGGACCGTGGTCGCGCTGCGCGGGGCGTTCCAGGACATCTCAGCGCACTATCACACCCAGGTGGCCCTGGCCGCGACCCGGGACCAGCTCGCCGACTCCGAGCAGCGCGTGGCCGAAGAGCACCTGCTGGCCCTGCGGCTCCAGCAGGCGATCATGCCGCCGGACGAGCAGCCGGTGGAGGCGGCCGGCATCGACGTGGCCGTCCGCTACCGGCCCGTCGGCGAGGGGCACCTGGTCGGCGGCGACTGGTACGACACGTTGCTGCTGCCCGGCAGCAAGGACGTGCTGCTGGTCGTGGGGGACGTGGCCGGGCACGGCATCGACGCGGTGACCGGCATGGTGGCGGCCCGCAACTCGCTGCGCGGCCTGGCCATCACCGGAGCCGGCCCGGCGGAGCTGCTGCGCATGCTCAACGGCGTGATGTGCGAGATGACGTCGGGCGTGATCGGGACGGTGGTATGCGGGCGGTATAGCCCCGATACCCACGAGCTGCGCTGGGCCCGGGCCGGGCACCTGCCGCCGGTCCTTGTCCGCGGGCAGGGCGCCCGCCAGCTTCCGCTGCCCGGCGGGGTGCTCCTCGGCATGGATCCTGACGCCGAGTATGAGGAGGCCACTCAGTCGCTGCAGCCCGGCGACACCCTGCTGCTGTTCACCGACGGGCTGATCGAGCGGCGCGACGCCTCGATCATCGACGTCCTCGGGGACTTCGTGGCGAGCGTCGCCCCGGCGTCGCGGATGCCACGGCCTTCCCGGCCGGATGAGCCAGAGCTGACGGCCGCGGCCCAGGCCGACCGGATCCTGGCCAACGCCGCTTCCGACACGGGGGACGACGCCTGCCTGGTGGCGGTGCGCATCCGCTGACCCCCGGAGGCGCTGACCTCTGGAGGCGCGGACCCCCGGAGGCGCTGACCCTCCCGGCAACGAAAGCGGCGGCCGGCCTGCCCCCGTTGGCTGGGTTGGGGGCTGATGGCCGGCCGCCTGGAACGCGCGGGCCCGGGAGTCCGGGGAGAGGTTCCGGCAAAGCCGGACCCGCACGCCACCACGACCGCGGCAGCCGGCTCACGCCTGTGAACCGGGTGCTCGCGATCGCCACTTGGTGCACTGTTCCCACTGTCCGCCGCGAGCCCGGTCAAACCCGCGCTGGCCACATGAACGGGGCCATATAACCGGGGGCCATATGAACAGAAGGCCACATGAACAGAGGGCCCGGGAAGCTCTCGCTTCCCGGGCCCTCACTAGAACAGATACCTGTGGGGGGGATACAGGCAGCCGTCCTAGGTCTGTGACCTCACCCCGGCGACCTTACGCCGCCTGGGCGGCGCGGTCATACACGGCCAGGGTCTCGCCGGCGATCCGCTCCCAGGAGTAGCGCGACTGCACCCGGTCGGCGGCGGCGACACCGTAGGCCTCGATCAGCATAGGGTGCGCCAGCAGCTGACGGATCCGCTGGGCCAGCAGGGCCGGGCGGTCCGGCGGGATCAAGATGCCGGTCGTGCCATCGACCACGGCGTCCACGTGCCCGCTATCAGCGGGCGCGATGACCGGGGTACCGCACGCCATGGCCTCCAGGGACGTGCTGCCCGAGGGCGAGTACTTGCACGTGCTCACGACCAGGTCGGCGGACCGCAGCAGCGGCGGCATGGCCTGGTAGCCGACGTGGCCGGTGAAGATGACGCGGTCGGTGATGCCCAGCGTGGCCGCGAGCTTGGCCAGCTTGACGTACGCGTCGTCGTGGGACAGGTCAGCCTCGGCCGGGCCGCCGACGACCATCAGCTCGGCGCCGGGAATCCGGGTCATGGCCCGGAACAGCGACTCGAGCGGCTGGCGCTGGGTCAGGTCGGCCGCGGTGAGCACCCGCGGGCGGCCGTTCCGCTGCGCCACCGGGCCCTCAGGGGTGAAAAGCTCGGTGTCGACGCCCCAGGGCACCACCCGGATCGAGGAGCGGCGCACGCCCAGGCTGGCCAGGTCGGCCATCTCGGCGGAGTGGGTCGCGACCACGGCGGCGGCGCTGCGGCCGATGGCCGGCTCAAGCTTGATCCTGGCGGCGGAGGCGCCGTCCGCCTGCCGGCCGGCTGACCGGCGCTCGGAGACGCTGAGGGAGCTGAATTCCTGCACGACCGGGATGCCGAGGTCGCGCGCGGCGGCCAGCGCGGCCAGGCCGCTGGTCCAGCGCAGCGCGTGCACCACATCGGGCCGGTCCTTGTGCCAGCTGCTGCGCAGCGGGCCGCTGAAGGCGGGCACCTGCTTGAGCAAGCTGGCGTCATCCTGGCTGCCGCCGGCCGGGCCGACGTCGATGTGCTCGACCCGCACGCCATCACAGAGCTCGGCCTGGCCGGGCTGGCCCGGCTCGTTCTTCTGCGCGTACACGGTCACCTGGTGGCCCTGACCGGCGAACTTGCGGGTCAGCTCGGTGAGCCCGTTGTCATCGCCATCCGGGCCGGAACCAGTGCGGGGATGCATCGGCGTCGCGTTCTGAGCTACCAGAGCGATCTTCATAGTGGCCTCTCTCGCTACGAACTGGGTGATGGCGTTCGCTAGCGAGAGACGGAAAAGTGGTGCCCGATCTGCGCGCTCCGCGAAACACCATGTCGCGTTGAGCGTGCCTGCGTCGTAGGCACCACTGATTAAGAGAATAACCCATCCGCGGAGTTTGCAAACCACCCGGGCCGCCTCAGGTTGCCGGCGTGTCGCCCGGGGAGCCGTTTGCGCAGGTCCTGAGGCTTCAGCCCGCGGCGGCGTCGGCCACGCTGTCAAACACGGGGATAAGCCGGTCGGCCGTGGTCAGCCGCAGGATCTTGGCCACCGCGGCCTGCGGGGACACCAGGGCCAGGACGCCGCCCTGCCGGTCCAGTGCGCGGTTGACCCGCAGCAGCGCGTGCAGGGCGGAGGAATCCATGAACCGCAGGCCGGACAGGTCGATGATCAGCGTGCGCGGCTGCTGGGACACCTCGTCATCGAGCAGGCGGCGCAGCTCGTCGGTGTTCGTCACGTCGGCCTCGCCGGCGATCTCCACGAGCGTATAAGGCTCGCCAGAAGATTCCCGGGCCGTCACCGAGACCGTCAGCAGATCCACGCACTTGTTGTACCACACGGCTGAATGCCGGCGGGATACTCTGCAGCAGGTCACAGGCGGGTGCGGAACCCGCGCCTGAAACCGGTCAGGACCGGCGGCCGGAAACGGGCAGGTTCATGTGCAGCCGGATCGTCGTGCCGCCCTCGTCCGAGGCCAGTTCAACCCGGTCGCAGACCTGGTTGACGATCCAGAGCCCGTGCCCGCCCTGGGCCTCCAGCGACGGCCGCCGCCGCCCGGCCAGCGGATCGGTAATGACCCCCTCGTCGTGCAGCTGGCAGACGATCTCCTTGTCGTCGTACCAGATCTGCAGGCTGCCCGGCGATTTCGCGTGCCGGACCGTGTTGGCGGCCACCTCGCTCACCGCCAGCGTCAGGTCGATCGTCCGCGCCTCGGGCAGGCCAGCGTTGCGCGCGTACCGCTGCACAACGGCACGGATAGCGGCCAGGTCCGTGGTGTAGGTGTACGACATGGATCCGTCAGCCGCGTCGTCCGGTCCGGGGCGCCGGCCCGGGGCAGGCTGACCGGGATGAGGGAGCGGGCCGCCGCCGTCCGGCCGGGGGACCGGCGGACGGGGGTGCGCTTGGTTTTCCGCAGACGCGCGCTGAGCGGTGTCGCCTTCCCGGGCCATCAGCAGACACGATACACCGGCGCCGGAAACAGGCCGGTCGGATGGTCCTTGTGTCGCAGAATGCCGAATGAACCTTATATAGGAGCCTCCGTGCACGTGTATCCGCCGTGTGCGGGGTAGACAATGAGACGTCCCGAGTCCGCAGCTCTTCAGAGGAGCAGGAGCTGCCCGTCTTTCGGAGGTAGAAATGCGAGTCGGTGGGCTCGTTTTGCTGATATGGCTGATCATCGGAGCTATCGCGGCCGGCCAGCGCGGCTACTATGGCTCGAACGCAACATCCTGTGCCCACGCGGGCGACATCATCATCACGATCGCGGCTGGACCGCTTAACTACATCGGTGTCAACCCCAAGATTTCCTGCCATTTGCCCTCCCCGAGCAGCTGATTCCGGGGTTTGCATCATTCCCCGGGAAGAAGCGAAAGCAAGCGGCTCAAGTTGGTGTTTAGATTCCCTTTTCGGTATTAATAGCATGTTAAATGACGCGGCGTCGCAGCGCGAATG
>JBAPYC010001260.1:0-4585 GCA_049284535.1 Streptosporangiaceae bacterium | reverse complement strand
GTTCCCGCCCGAGCGGGCCCGCGGCGGGATCGTCGAGTGCTCGCCCGGCTCGGCCGGCGCCACGCCCATCACGCCGAGGAACGGCCGCAGCGTCCGGGTGAAGCCGGCCGCCCCTTCGCCGGCGCGCCCCAGGCCCGCGTCCGGGTCCAGGTCCCACAGCAGCCATGACGGGGGGCTCTCGGCCACCCCGAGCCGGCGCGCCACCGGAGTGTCGCGGCCGCCAGCCGCGGTCCAGCCCCAGCCGTCCGGGCGCAACCAGACCAGGCTCAGCGCGAGCATGTCACCCGGCTCGGCCCCGCGCACCTCAATCGGGCCGGCCAGGCAGTGACCGCGGGCCTGTGCGATCAGCCTGGGCTGCTCCTGGGCAGGGAAGGTCTGCCGGGCCAGGAAACCGGAGGCGTCCAGCGAGCGGACCGTGACGGTGTCGCCCGGGTCGATGGTCAGCACAGGCTTGTGGTCGCGCGAGAATACGTCCCTGGTGGTCTCGGGTGCGGGATCGAGCCGGTGATTAGTCATGTCCTGGCCGTCCGTTCGGTGCCGTTGAGCGGCTGCGTGCTGGCCCCGAGGCCAGCTGACGACCGCCAGGTTATTACCTCAGTTCCGGAACGGACTGGCTCGAGCACCACGCCATGGTGCGAGCCAGGCCGGGCGCGACGTCCGGCCCGGGCACGGGCCCCATGACATACGCGGGGACCGGGACCAGGCTGGGTGCCTGGTCCCGGTCCCCGCGTCACCGCTGGATCAGGACAGCCCGGTGATCGCCAGGATCTCGCCGGGGTGAGCCGCCGTGGCCACGCTGTCCCCGTAATTGGAGACGTAGACCGTGCCGTGGGACCCGACCGCGACCCCGGTCGGCTGGAACAGGCCGGACACCGGCAGGGTGGTGACGGTGTGGCCGTGGTGGCTGATCCGGACCAGGGCCCCGGGGACAGTGGGCGGAGCCAGCAGCCCGCCGGTGCTGTACTCGGTGGCCAGGAGCCGGCCGTGCCCATCAAAGGCGATGGCGGTGACGGCCGTGAGCCCGCGGGCCCAGATCACCGGCTGCTGGCCGGGAACGACCCGGTAGATGTAGGCCGTACCCGGATCCGAGGGCACGCCCCGGAGCAGCCCGACGTAGAACGCCCCGTCGGGCCCGACCGCGACGGAGGTCGGCACCGCCTGAGCCTTCACCGTCACGGCCGTCGGGCCGAACACCCCAGCCGGGGCCGTCTCGCTGACCGCGGGGAAGCGGGCCAGCAGGCGAATGTGACCGGACGCGGAGACCTGCAGCAGCGAGTTCGCGGCCGCGTCGGCCACGACGAAACCGCCGTGGTAGGCGACGACGTCGTAGGGATCGGAATCGTAGGCGGTCTCACCCGGGACGGTCCCGAGGCTCCAGGCCGGCTGCGGGTGGGCCGCCGCGTAAGCGGCCAGGTTCGCCGTGGTGACCCGGTGGCCCGACCGGATCAGCAGTTTTCCGAAGAGGTATCCGGCCGGCTTGGGCAGGCTGTTGCCGCCCTGGCTGTTGACCAGGACATCCTGCATGACCACGGCCGACTGGCCATGGCTGAACGCGACCGCGCCAGGACCGGCGACCTCGCCGGTGTCCGCCTCGATGACCGAGGGCAAGCTGACCGAGGCCACAATGTGGCGGTGCCTGATCAGCGCCACGGCGCCTGTGTCGCCGACGCAGTACTTGGTAGTGCCGGTTCCGCCGGTGGCCGGACCCGTGACGCAATTGGAGGTCCCCGACGGCCCGCCCGCGCCGGCTTCCGCTACGAACAGGCCAGCCCTAGTCTCGGTCAGGTGCCGAGGGTTGTTGAGCCCGCTCCGCACCACGCTCACCGTGACGCCTCCCGGTGCTGCCTGCGCGGCGGCGGCCGGAATAGCCACCCCCGCCAGCACTGCCCCCGCAAAGGCGGCGGCTGCCAAACGTTGCATTCTTATCCTCCCCGATGAGGTTCGCGCCGCTCTAACGGCACGGTAAAGGAAATGACCGCCGCAGTGGAGCATCTGGCTGAACCAGACTGCCCCGGCCCGGCAGCGGCTTATAACAGCGGTCAGTATGACACGGGCCGCCCCCTTTTACTACGATAATGCGCTATAGACGGCCCTGCTTGTCGCACCGACTTAGCGCCGTATCGGATTACGCCCCCATATCGCCCGTAGGGCGGCGGTATACACCGTGACAGCCAGGTGGCCGCCGCGGAAATAAAGCGTATCCGGATCAGGTAAATGCAATCGTGTGCACGGAAATACAATCGTGTGCAGACGGCCGCGATTCCCGGTGCCGGATCGGATGTCGCGGCCTTTTACGGCAGTATGCGGAATTCTGTAACACCTGTACCGGGAATTCCGCTCAGCAGCAGTTGGGGGCGTGATGCACCAGGCCCGGCGGTGGGACTCCGCCGTACCCCGCCAGGGAGCTTCTCGATAGCGTGGGAGGCATGGCGATCATGACACGAACCCTGGGACGTACCGGCGCGGACGTGACCATCCTCAGCTACGGCGCGATGGAGCTGAGAGGCCAGCCGCGCGGTCCGCAGATCGCAGACGAGGACGCGGGCCGGCTGCTGACCGCGGTCCTGGATGCCGGCATCAGCCTGATCGACACCTCGCCGGACTACGGCCGCAGCGAGGAACTGATGGGCCGCTATATCGGTCACCGCAGGGACGAGTACTTCCTGGCCTCCAAGTGCGGCTGCCCGCTCGATCCCCCGGCGGACGCGCCGCCGCCCTATCCGCACGATTACAGCCCAGGGAACGTCCGCGCCGACGTCGAGCAGTCGCTGCGGCGGCTGGGTACCGACCGCCTCGACCTGGTCCAGGTACACATGTCGCCGAGCAAGGCGACTCTGCAGGAGAACCACACGGTCGAGACGCTCCGGGACCTGCAGGCCGAGGGCAAGGTCCGCTTCATCGGCATGTCCGGCATCCTGCCGCATCTGCCCGATCAGATCGCGATGGGCGTCTTCGACGTCTTCCAGATCCCGTACTCAGCGGTCCAGCGCGATCACGAGGACCTCATCACCGAGGCCGCCGACGGGGGCGCGGGCACCTTCATCCGGGGCGGCGCGGCGCGGGGCGCCGCGGCAGAGGACAAGAACTGGCGTACCGGGCCGCTCAGCCAGGACCCCGGCGTCGGCCAGCGGAACTGGGAGACCTCCGGGATCGCCGACATGCTGAGCGATGCGGGCATGAGCAACATGGAGTTCGTCCTGCGCTTCACGCTCAGCCATCCCGGGCTGTCGACGACGATCGTCGGCACATCGAATCCGGCCCACCTGGCCAGCAACATCGCCATCGCAGTAAAGGGCCCGCTTCCCGAGGATCTGTACCAGGAGGCCAGGAAGCTCCTCCCGCTGCCCGGGACAGCGGCCAGCTAGAAAGGCTGGGGGCGAGCTTGTCCAGGACGCGGGCCAGGGGCTTGGCGGCGCCGTCCAGCCATTCCCCGATCAGGGCGGCCTGGGCGGGGATGATCTGGACGATCATGCGCCGCCGGTCGGCGGGGTCGGGGTGCGCCGGGACGTCGGCCACTCCGTGGAATCGCATCGGCCAGCGCTGGACTATCCATCCCGGGGATGCCGCTCCTTCGCTTGGGGTTAGCGTGTTGCGCATGGCCGCAATCTGAGTGCTGTGGCGAGTCCTGTAGGTGGTGC
Source organism: Streptosporangiaceae bacterium (assembly GCA_049284535.1). Classification (GTDB taxonomy): domain Bacteria; phylum Actinomycetota; class Actinomycetes; order Streptosporangiales; family Streptosporangiaceae; genus Palsa-504. The sequence continues at coordinate 947 of JBAPYC010001260.1, read as the reverse complement.
TTGATGGCAGGCAGAGAGTCCAGTGCCGGGGTGGTCCCGGTCGAGCGCGCTGAGCTGATCACCCAGGATATGGAACTGATCGCGGAGCTGATCAGCCAGCTGTACATCGAGCACCGGGCTCGGTTCGGATGTGCCGATCCGAGCCGGGTAGACGGGAGCGTGCGCTCGGCGACGGCAGGCGGGCTGCGCGCATGCCTGATGCGCTACGGCGGTTTTGCATATGACGCTCATATCGACCCCCATACCGACCCGCATGCGGTGGTTGTGCTGCAGGGGGACGGCGTTGTCTCCCCAGCCCGAGGGGAGCTGTACTTCACCGGCGGAGATGCGTTCATGCCTCCGCCCGATCTGTCCCACGTGACGAGAATGCATAACGTCGGGCTTGCGATGGTACAGGTCCCATGGGCGGTCGTGGCTCGGCTGGCAGAAGAGGCCACCGGCCTGCCGGCCGCGGATCTGCGGTTCGAGTCGATGCCTCCGGTCTCAGCGGCCCGGCAGGCTGCGTGGGCCAGGACAGCCAGATTCATCTGCCACGAACTGGTCAGTTCCGGTATCACCGAGGTCAGCCCGCTGATGGCCCAGGAGATGACCCAGCTGGCAGCCGCCGCCCTGCTGGAGACATTCCCCAACACCACGATGACCGTCGCCTACACCGGGGGCCCGGGCTGGATGCTGCCCGCTGCGGTGCGCCGGGCCGCGGCGTTTATCGACGCCCAGGCGGACCAGCCGATCACGCTGGCCGACATCGCCGCTGCGGCGGGCACGACGGGCCGGGCGGTGCAGCACGCGTTCCGCCGCTATTACGGCATTACCCCGACCTGGTATCTGCGCCGGGTCCGGCTCGCGCGCGCCCACCAGCAACTGCGGGCCGCCGACCCGGCCAGCGGGGTGACGGTTGCCGCTGTGGCCCGCCAGTGGGGCTGGGCCAGCCCGAGCCAGTTCAGCGC
>JBAPYC010001259.1:0-4970 GCA_049284535.1 Streptosporangiaceae bacterium | reverse complement strand
CTCCAGGTGTAGGTGCGGCTCGTGTCATACGAGACGTAAGCCGAAATCAGGGGAGCGAACGAAGCTGTGATGCGGGAGCTGGCCACGTGGTAAATACCGAAAGCCGCGGCGGTGATGAGCGGAGCGGCGATCGCGATCAGCCACTGGCTCCGAGTCAGCCGGGACCACAGGGTCGGCTCATCCGTATCCGCGCGCTGTCTTCCGGCGGGTGAATCCCGCCCCGCCTTCACGGGCTTGCGCGCTGGCCGCATGTTCGGGCCCGGTTTCCGGCGGTTCCGGTGTTGTGACATCCGATAACCCTCCTATCAAGAGCTAACGTTGTCCGCTGAGGGGCGCCAGGCAACAAACTCCGCCCTGAACGCTGTAGCCCATCGCGAAGGCGAAACGCCCGAATGATTGAACCCCCCATCCCGCGGATATTCCGGGGATTCTCGTCACACTGATCTCGGCGGGGCGAGCGCTCACCGAGTACACCAGCAGATTCTTGGGCCCGCTGAGATCGTAAGCCTGCGTCGGCTCCGCCAGTATTGCCAGATATTGCCCGCCACCGAAAAAGGCGGCACCAGTCACGACGCCTGCATGCTTGCGGTCTGCAAGTGTGGTAAGCGGGGCCTTCTTCGCGATATCCCAGATAAGCGTGGTGTCACTCCCGTCAGCGTGGGTCCCGCCGACGGCGCATGCATACAACTCGCCGTCGTAGTCGAGAGCTGACGCGACAACCCCGGTGTTGCATGGAAGAACAGTGACCGAGGGCTTCGCCGGCGGAGCCCACATCGCATAGCCGTTGCCGACATCCAGCAGCCATTCTCCTTTCCCGGACGGATAGATGATCGTCCCAGGAGTTTCGCCGTAACTCATATGCGTGGCGAGGACATTACGTTCTTTCAGTGTCGGCGACAGCAGATACCATCCCGTATCGGCCTCGCTTGCGCCCTCGAAGGCAATGAGAGTATTGCCGTTCGGCGCTATCCCCGCAGCATCGATTGGGTCCCACGGCGAGGCCGAAGTGGGCGCCTGCGCCAGAATCGCGCGGCCGGTCGCTATGTCCCAGATCTGGAAAACAGTGGTAAATTCATTGCCTGACTGATCCTCAGTAGATATACCGCGCGCGACGAATCGTCCGTCCGCCGAGAGCCACAAGCCCATACGCCCCTCTATCCGGGAACCGGAAATCGAGGCGGGCTCGTGCAGCAGAAGCCGGCGGGACGCGACATCGAATACTTTCGTCTCGCCCGAAAACGAAGCCAGCGCCAGGATCCTGCCGTCGGGTGTTGTCGCCATGTCCTGGGGACAGAAGACGTTCTTACGGGAAGTACACGTCGGACCGGCGAGAACCTTGCCCGCCCACTTCGGCGAGTCGATGCCGAGCAGGCCCGCCAGCCAGACAGCTATCTGACTCGCGCTCTGGGTCGCCGGAACTGTCGGCGGAGGCTTTGCGGAACTCACCGCGCCGCCGCTGCTGCACCCACTCGAGATGAGCGCGGCCGCAAGGACGACTACGATCCACGCCTTTGTCCGACGTGAAACGTGAATACGTGTCGGTGACGGCACTGCGCCAAGTTCCGTGGATATGTGGATAGCGTACTCGTGCAGGTCAGGCGGCGCAGGCGCGACGGCCATCGGTTCTCGCGCCCAAGGAGTTCCTCCATGGAGCTCCGTGCCCGCGACGACGCGATCACAGCCGGGCGATTCCACCGCTTTCCTGGAGTGTGAACGGGACCGACCAAGTCTGTTCAGCTTGTTAAGGGCTGCGCAGCACCGACAGCACGACGCAGGCGGCGTGCCGCGAGTCATAGCAGATCTCGAACCGGCATCGCACCGCTCTGGTCGCGGTGCCGAAAGGCTCGCCGGCGCCGAAGTTGCGGGCGTCGCCGATCTCGACGTCGCCGGCGGGCACGGTCTGCGGGCTCAGCCGCCGGATGCCGTCGACGATGTTCCGGTACTCCCGTCACGAAATCCGACTCGGTGAGCTGTTCCAGGCAAACCAGATCCGAATCGCTGAGGAGGAGGGATCCAGCCGCTTCCGCCACCGGCAAATGCTCACCGGCCGCGTCGCTTACGTTGGCTGGCCTGTCGTTGTCCACGATGTCCCCGATCAAGAGGGCCACACTCGCGCCTACCTAGAACGGAGGGGGCGAGCGCATCGGCTGATACAGGGATTGCAGTTCACAAAGAAGAAAGTGGTACGGACGCCTGCTTCCAGCGCGGTCACCAGCGCGCCAGGTCGCCTCCCAGAGAGCGGTGAAGCACCGCAGCCAAGCCCCAATGACAACACCGGCCGATCGCCCCGCCCGGCAAGGACATGGATCCGGCATAGCGCGCCGCCTTGCACGACACCTGTTGCTATCACAGTTCGCGGGTATAGCCATTGAGCTGCGGAAACACTACTCCAAAGCCTCTTTCAAGCTCTCCCCGATGAGCGCCCCGGAATACGTGCTGCTGTCCATGGCGGCCATTATGGCCGGAAAACCCGTTGCCCAGGACCGGCTCGATGTGACAGCCTGCAGCAGTTCGGAGCCGGCCTGGCCGGCTGAGCGAAGGGAGACGCCTGATGTCTACGCCCGTCGCGGGCGCGGTGCCGCCTGCCCTGTTCATCGCTCAGCTGAGGAGCTTCAACCGTGCACGACTTTTCCTCCGCCGACGGCGGAGAGTTCAGGTCCCGCCGTTCCCGGCGGGGTAAGCAGCGTTTCGACGACGAGCCGACCTATGTCAAGCGCGTCCGGCGCCCGCAGGGGCTGCCACCGGCCGAGGCGTCTGACGCGACAGACGGGCTGCCCGAAGGGGACCGCTGGTCGACCTGGGACCAGTCCATCCCGACCCAGCGCGGGCCGAGGCCGTATCCGGGCTGGCTGGTCACCGAGCTAGCGGCGGTCGACACCGAGCTCGGCATCCTGAAGACAGGCAAAGAGGCCGACGTCTTCCTGATCCGCCGCGGCGTGCCCGGAACCAGCCGGTCCTGCCTGCTGGCGGCCAAGCGGTACCGGGACTCCGAGCACCGGATGTTCCACCGCGACGGCACTTACCTGGAAGGGCGCCGGGCCCGCGAGTCCCGGGTGAACCGGGCGGTGGCAAGCCGCAGCACGTTCGGCCGGGAGGCTATCGCCGGGCAGTGGGCCGCAGCTGAGTTCGCCGCCCTGGCCCGGCTTCATGCGGCGGGCGTGCCGGTGCCGTACCCGGCGCAGATCCTGGGTACCGAGCTGCTGCTCGAGTTCATCGGCTCGCCGGACGGGGCCGCCGCGCCGCGGCTGGCCGAGACCAGGCCGGAGCCGGCCGAGCTGGCCGGGCTGTGGGACCAGCTGGTGGCGGCGCTGGTCACCCTGGCCCACGATGGGCTCGCGCACGGCGACCTGTCCGCGTACAACCTGCTGGTCCACGAGGCACGGCTGGTCATGATCGACCTGCCGCAGGTGGTCGACGTGATCGCGCACCCGCGCGGCGCGTTCTTCCTGGACCGCGACGCGGAGAACATCGGGCGCTGGTTCACCGCGCGCGGCCTGGCCGGGGCCGATCCGGAACCCGCGGACCTGGCCGCGCTGCTCCGGCGCGAGGCCCTGCTGGACAGATGAGACGCGGCGGGATGCGAGGCGGGCCAGCCCGCCACGACGGGGAGGGGTGTCGCGACGGGCCGGCCCGCTGGCTAGGGTAGCGGCCGCTCAGGGTCGCTTAGTGGCCCGGGCTGGGTCCCACGGCCCCAGCCCGGGCCCGGGCCAGGCTGCCGCCGACCGGGACGGATCGGCCGGCGGCTGCCCGGGGGCACAATGGCAAAACGCTTGTGGGCAAGCATTGGTTCCAGATGTCGGCGATGTGCTCGCCAGCGGCCGCTGGCCTGGGAGGAAACCAGCGGCCCCTGGCTAGGGCTAGTCGGGGAACTTTGCTAGTCGGGGAACTTGGGCTAGTCGGGGAAGGAGACGGAATCGGCGGACGACTCGTCGGCGGGGACGAAGCCGTCCGTGGTGGGGGCTTCGGTGGCCGGGACCTCAGTGGTCGGGTCCTCCGCGGCCGGTGTCGCCGAGGCAGCCGCGGCCCGGGCCGGCTGCTTGAACTGCAGGCGGCCGTTCTTCATCACGCCAATACGCTGGGCACGCCGGGCCACCGTGCTGTCGTGGGTGATCACGATCATGGTCAGGCCGCGCTCGCGCCACATGGTCTCGAGCAGGCCGATGATCTCATCCCTGGTGTCCTCGTCGAGGTTGCCGGTGGGCTCATCGGCCAGCAGCACCTTCGGCTCCTTGACCAGGGCCCGGGCTATGGCGACGCGCTGCTGCTGCCCGCCGGACAGCTCGGCGGGCACGTGCCGGAGCCGGTCACCGAGGCCGACCGATTCCAGCGCGATCACGGCCCGCTGGCGGCGGGCCTCGGCGGCCATCCGCATCGGGACCAGAGCCGCCTCCACGTTCTCCTGGGCGGAGAGCGTGGGGATCAGGTTGAAGGTCTGGAACACGAACCCGATGTCGGTGGCGCGGACCCGGGTCACTTCGGCCTCGCGCAGCTGGGCCAGGTCACGGCCGTCGAAGTCGACGATGCCGGCTGATGGCCGGTCCAGTCCGCCGAGGATCTGCAGCAGGGTGGACTTGCCGTGCCCGGTCGGGCCCTGGATGGACAGCCACTCACCGTCTTCCACCACCAGGTCGATTCCGCGGAGGGCGGCCACGGTCTCGCGGCCCTTAACGTAGTTCTTGGTCACTCCGGAGAGCTTGTACATCTCAGGCGTTCCTCCTTAACCTTCTGCCGCTTGGCACTCAGTCGACCTTGGCCAGGGCGGCGGCGGGACGCAGCCGGGCCGCGCGCCATCCGCCGAAGAGCCCGGCGATGAGGCCGCCGGCCACGGCCAGCACGACCGCGAGCAGGATCACGTTGCCGCTCACCGCGGCGGACAGATGCACGGCTACGGTGTGGCTTGCCGTTGATGCCTGGCGGAACGCCCCGAAGCCACCGCGGCCGGTGCCGCCGGTGCCGGTGCCACCCGTGCC
>JBAPYC010001258.1:0-4003 GCA_049284535.1 Streptosporangiaceae bacterium | reverse complement strand
AGGACGGCCATGGCCGCCACGGCCACGCACGAGTACCACAGCCTCCGGCGCATCGCCTACCCCGGGGCGCGCACCGCGCGCGCCCGGGCGCCCAGGCGGTCAGTCGCCGCGCTCAAAGCGGAATCCCACGCCCCGGACCGTGGTGATGTACCGGGGGCTGTGCGCGTCGTCGCCGAGCTTGCGGCGCAGCCAGGAAATGTGCATGTCGAGCGTTTTCGTCGACGTCCACCACTTCGCGTCCCATACCTCGCGCATGATCTGCTCGCGGGTCACCACCTTGCCCGCGTCCCGCAGCAGGATCCACAGCAGATCGAATTCCTTGGTGGTCAGGTCGAGCTCCACGTCGCCATGCCAGGCCCGGCGGGCGTCCGGGTCGATCCGCACGCCGTGCGCGACCGAGCCCTCCACCGTGCCCCGGCGGAGCAGGGCCCGGACCCGGGCCAGCAGTTCGGCCAGCCGGAACGGCTTGGTCACATAGTCGTCGGCGCCCGCGTCCAGGCCGACCACGGTGTCCACCTCGTCGGCCCGCGCGGTCAGGATCAGCACCGGCACGGCGTAGCCGCCGGCCCGGACCCGCCGGCAGACCTCGAGCCCGTCGAGTTCGGGCAGGCCGATGTCGAGCAGGATGAGGTCGGCGCCCTCCCCCAAGGCCCGCTCGAGCGTGGCCGGGCCGTCCGCGGTCACGTCCACCTCGTACCCCTCCCGGCGCAGCGCGCGGGAGAGCGGTTCGGAGATCGACGTGTCGTCCTCGGCGAGCAGCACGCGGGTCATGAGTAAATAGTAAAGGCACGGTAAAAACACCGATCCGCATGGGCGGCGATCACGGCTGGGTCCGCTGGTCGCGTTCCAGCCGCCGCTGCTCCTCCTCGACCAGGCGGAACAGCAGAGCCTGGGTGGATTCCACCCGCGGGATGTCGCGCAGCACGATCTGGCCGTGCTCCCCGGCCGACTCCACCACCAGCCGGCCGCTGCCCAGCAGCCGGTCCAGCGGCCCCCGCTCGAACGACACGTCGTTGATGCGGGCCAGCGGGATGTCCCGGCCGTGCCGGACCAGGATGCCGTCCCGCATCCGCAGCCGCCGGGTCGTCAGCTCATACATCGTGGTACGCCAGCGCAGCACCGGGACCATCAGCCACAGCATCAGGGCCAAGATGGCGACCGCCGCCACCGTCAGCCGCTCCGCCGCCGCAGCCCGGCCGGACGGGATCAGCACCACGAGCATCAGCGCGGCCGCGATCACGATGACCGCGACGACCAGCGGGCGGATCAGGGTTTTGACGTGCGGACGGATCCGCAGCACTGGCTGCTCGCCGTCATTTAGGGAGGGGTCGGTCGACGAGGGGTCCTGCACCATACCCGCAGCATGACACGAGGCATGAAACAATGCGGCGGATGGACCGGGTTCACCTGACGGCGGCCCACCTGAGGGCGGCCCCCCTGAGGGCGGCACTGCGGCGGCACTGGCTGTTCGGCCTCGCGCTGGCCGCGGCCGTGGTGGTGCGCGTAGCAGCCATGCTGGCGTTCCGTCCGGTCATGTGGTTCGGCGGGGACTCGGCCTCGTACCTGGCCACCGCGCTGCGGCTGATCCCCGACCCGAGCCGGGTGGGCGGCTACGCCGCGCTGCTGTGGATCCTGCGGCCACTGCACAGCTTCGCCGCGGTCGGCCTGGTCCAGCACGTCATGGGCCTGGCGGTCGGGATCATGGTGTACGCGCTGGCCAAGCGGTACGGGCTGCCGTCCTGGGCCGCGACGCTCGCCACCTTGCCGGTGCTCTTCGATGCGTACCAGCTCCAGCTGGAAAGCGACATCGTGCCAGACAGCTCGTTCGGCCTTCTTGTTGTCGTGGCGCTGTACCTCATGCTGCGCGTCCCCGGCGAGCGGCGGATGAGCCGCGCGGCGGCGGCCGCCTTCCTGCTCGGCGTGTCGGCGGTCATCTGGCCCGTGGGGCTGCCGCTGCTCGTGGTGCTGCTGGTGGCGCTGCTGATCCGGCGTGCGGGCCTGATTGCGCTGATCGCCGCGATCCTGGCCGGGGCGCTGCCGGTGGTGGCGTACGCCGGCTGGTTCGACCTGCACCAGCACCGGCTTAGCCTGACCACCAGCGACGGGGTGTACCTGTGGTCGCGGACCATGTCGTTCGCGAACTGCGCGGTGATCAAGCCGCCGGCCGACGAGGCCGCGCTGTGCCCGCCACCCGGCCAGCCGCGGATGGCCGCGTCGCTGTACATCTGGGACGGGAATTCGCCGCTGCTGCGGCTGCCGGGCGGCCGGTTCTCGCCGCGGACCAACGCGCTGGCCCGGAACTTCGCGCTGCGGGCCATCGAGGCGCAGCCGGGTGGGTACGCGGCCGCGGTCACGCACGACTTCGCGCTGAGCTTCTACTGGGACCGGCCGGTGCACCCTGATGCCGGGATCGTGGACCGGTACCAGTTCGCCGACGCCGCCACCGCCTGGGTGCCGGCCGGCATGCACACCCTCGGCGGCGGGACGGTGGCCGGGGACCAGGCCGCCTACAACGGCGGGCCACCCGCGCCCACCCGCGCCGTTCAGCCGTTTGCCTCCTGGCTGGTGAACTACCAGCGCGCCGTGTTCCTGCCGGGGACTCTGCTCGGGGTGATCATGCTCGCCGCGCTGGCCGCCATGATCGCCAGGCGCCGGTCCGGCGGGGCGGGGCTGGCCTGGACGTTCGCGCTGACGATCCTGATCATCCCGCCATTTATCGCGGACTTCGACCTGCGCTACCTGGTACCCGCCGTGCCCGCGGCGTGCCTGGCCGCGGCGCTGGCCTTCGCGCCCCGCGCCGCCAGCTCCGCAGACCGGGAGGCCGCAGACCGGGGGGCCGCGGATTGGGAGCCGGACGGCCGGCGCGGGAGGACCGGCCAGCGCAGCAGGACCGGTCAGCGCAGGTGGACGACGTCGCCGGCGGCGACGGGGACCTCGGTCCCCGACGGCTCGCGGACCAGCAGCCTGCCGTCGGAGTCGACGCCGACGGCCAGTCCCGAGAGCAGCTGATCGCCGGGCAGTTCGGCCCGCACGCGGCGGCCGATCGTCGCGCACAGGAGCGTGTACGCGGGACGCAGGCCGCTGGCCTCGGGATCGCCTGACGCCTGCCGCCAGGGCTCATACCAGCGCTCGAAGCTGGCCAGGATGGCGGCGAGCAGCGTCTCGCGGTCCGGGACGGAGTTGTCGGTGATGGCCTGGTCGGTGGCGGCCTGGTCGGTGGCGGCCTGGTCGGTGGTGGCGGCGCGCAGGGAGGTGGCGGGGAGGCCGCCGGGGGGTGGCGGCGGCAGTTCGTCCGGCGTGGTGGAGACGTTGAGGCCGACGCCGACCACGATGGCGCCACCGGAAGCCTCGGCCAGGATGCCGGCCAGCTTGGCGTCGCGGGCCGATAGTGCGTCGCGGACCATGAGGTCGTTTGGCCACTTGAGACGGGCGCGGATCCCGGTGGCGGCGTTGACCGCCTCGGCCACCGCCACGCCCGTCAGCAGCGGGAGCCAGCCGCGGCGGCCCACGGGCACCTGGTGCGGGCGCAGCAGCAGCGAGAACATCAGCGACGAGCGAGGCGGGGACACCCAGCTGCGGCCCATCCGGCCGCGCCCGGCCAGTTGCTCCTCGGCCGTCAGCACCAGTCCCTCCGGGGCTCCCTGCGCGGCCCGGGCCAGCAGGTCGGCGTTGGTCGACCCGGTGGATCCGGTGACCTCGATGGCCTGCCACAGGCCGCCGGGGTGCAAGATGACCTGGTTCAGCCGGGCGGCGTCCAGCGGCGGGCGGTCCTGGGTGGGCTCGCCGCCCTGGGTGGACGGGGCCGGCTCGCCCTGTCCCGGCCTGCCCGGTTCGTCCCGGCGTGGCGTATCGTCCTCGGCTCGCATGTCAACCCACTATTGTTCAGGTGCCAGGAGGTGAATGATCGGTGACCGGTCTCGGAACCAGCCAGCGCCGCCGCACCGACGGCGGCCGCGCGCCGGAACGCCAGCGTAGCTGGCGGCTGTGGCCGCCGGAGATCGCC
>JBAPYC010001257.1:0-8227 GCA_049284535.1 Streptosporangiaceae bacterium | reverse complement strand
GCCTGGGCTGGCGCTGCCTGGGCTGGCGCTGCCTGGGCTGGCGCTGCCTGGGCTGGCGCTGCCTGGGCTGGCGCTGCCTGGGCTGGCGCTGCCTGGGCTGGCGCTGCCTGGGCTGGCGCTGCCTGGGCTGGCGCTGACCACGACAAAAGCCAACGATGACTCCTCGCGCTGGCTGATGAACCGTCCGTCCTCGTCCGCCAGCATCCACCGGCGGTCTCCGGCCAGGCCCCATGGCTCGACCCGGGCTTCGCCGAGATCGACTGCCCGGCCCGCCTTCATCGGGTAGATGTGGATCGAGACCAGCTGACTCACCATTACTCCTTACCCGGCGGCGCGCCCCTAGGGTTAATAAGAGGTAAAAGCGGGTTGTTATGCCGGGTTGACGGGATCTGGGATGTGACGCGGCGGGAGACGCGGCGAGGGCATGCCTCTCGCGCCAGCGGCCGTGCGACGAGCATGATCATGGGCCGAAAGTACTAAATGCTGGTCGTTTCGGACCATGATCATGCAAATGGGGCCTCTTTGACCCATGACAATCGCTGCTAAGGGATGGGGGCCGCGCCTAGCAGCACGCAGGTTCGGGGGATGGTGTGATCGGCGGGTCAGGCGGTGACTTCGGTGCGGAGCAGGTTGAGCTTCTCGAAGACGGGGGCGTCGGAGAAGGTGAACAGGTCGAGCTGGCCGCTGGCCTGCAGCGAGAACTCGGCCCAGGAGGGGACGGCGATGACGTCGCCGCGCTCCAGCGGGTGCGGGGTGCCGTTCATTGTGACTGTGCCGGCGCCCTCGAAGACCTGCCAGACCGAGGACGCGGAGGTGCGCGAGGCACGGGTGGCCGCGCCGGCCCGCAGCCGGTGGAACTCGGTGCGCATGGTGGTCAGGGCGTCGCCGCCGCTGGTCGGGTTGGTGTACCGGATGGCGGCGTGACCGGGTTCGAGCGTGCCGGGAAGGCCTTCGGCCTCCAGTTCCAGCTGGGCGGCCAGGGCGGCGTCGGTGTGCGCCCAGCGGTAGGCGACCAGCGGGGAGGACGGGCGGGCGCCGGCCAGCGCGACCGGGGTCAGGCCGGGCTGGCCCCAGAGCCGTTCGGCGTAACTCCGCTCGGGAGTAGCCCGGTTCCGCACCTGGTCCGGGCCGAACTCGAAGAAGCCCTGGTCGGTCTCGGCTACCAGCGGGATGTCGAGCCCGTCCAGCCAGGCCATCGGGTGGTCGGACACGTTCTGGTGACCGTGGAAGGCCCAGCCCGGGGTGAGCAGCAGGTCGCCGCGGCGCATGGCCACCGGGTCGCCGTCGACCACGGTCCACACCCCCTCGCCCTCCAGCACGAACCGGAACGCCGACTGGGCGTGCCGGTGCTCGGGGGCGTTCTCGCGCGGGGCCAGGTACTGGATGGCGGCCCACAGCGTGGGGGTGGTGTACGGGTCACCGGACAGCCCGGGGTTGCCCAGGCTGATCGCGCGGCGCTCGCCGCCGCGGCCGACCGGCACCAGGTCGGCGCTGCGCGCGGCCAGCGGCAGCAGGTCGGCCCAGTGCCACAGGTGCGGGACGGCACGGGGCTGGGGATGGGCCGGCATGAGGCCTTCGCGGGTGAGCCACAGCGGGGTCATGCCGACCTTCTCGAAGTCCTGGTACAGCTCGGCCAGCCGGGCCTGATGCTCGGGGGAATCGAAGTCGGTCCCCGTGGTGGTGCCAGCGCCCGTGGTGGTGCCAGCTGTAGTGCCAGCTTCGGTGTCAGTCATGCTGTGCTCCTCCCGAGCATGTCGCGCAGGGCCTTCTTATCCAGCTTGCCCACCTTGGTGACGGGCAACTCGGCCGCGATCTCGAGCCGTTCCGGCCACTTGAACCGGGCTACCCCGGCTTCGGCCATGGAACCCCGGATCTCCTCCAGGGTGACGCGAGTCCCGGTCCGCGGCACGACGAAGACGCAGACCCGCTCGCCCAGCTCGGCGTCGGGCGCCGCCACCGCGGCGACCTGGGCGACGCCGGGCAGCCGGTACAGGAGGTTCTCGACCTCCTCGGCGGAGATCTTCTCCCCGCCGCGATTGATCATGTCCTTGTCCCGGCCCTCGACCACCAGGTTCCCGTCCGGCCGGCGGCGTACCACGTCGCCGCTGGCGTACCAGCCGTCCGGGGTGAAGGCACGGGCGTTCTGCTCCGCGGCCCGGTAGTAGCCGCGCGGTGTGTACGGGCCGCGGGTGAGCAGCGCGCCGGGGACCCCGTCGGGCAGGTCGTTCCCGTCGGCGTCCACGACGCGCACCTCGTCACCCGGGCTCAGCGGCCGGCCCTGGGTGGTGCAGATGACCTCGTCCGGGTCGTCCAGCCGGGTGTAGTTGAGCAGGCCCTCGGCCATGCCGAACACCTGCTGCAAGGTCGCGCCCAGCACCGGCCGGACCTGCCGGGCCAGCTCGTCGGCGATCCGGGCCCCGCCCACCTGGAGGACCTGCAAGGTGCTTAGCGGGGCGGCGCCGTTTGCCCGGGCGTGGGCCAGCCAGCGCTGGGCGACCGCGGGCACCACCGCGGTGATGGTCACGCCTTCGGTTTGCACCGCGGCGAACACGGCCGCCGGCTCGGGCGAGGCCAGCATGACCACCCGGCCGCCGGACAGCCAGGTGCCGAGGATGCCGGGGCAGGCCAGCGGGAAGTTGTGCGAGGCGGGCAGCGAGACCAGGTAGACGGTGCCGGTGTCCAGGCGGCACAGCCCGGCCGAGGCGCGGGCGTTGTAGGCGTAGTCGTCGTGGGTGCGGGCGATCAGCTTGGGCAGCCCGGTGGTCCCGCCGGACAGCAGGAAGACGGCCACGCCGCTGGCGGCGGGTGGGTCGGCGTCCCAGCGGGCCCGGTTCGCCGCGGCCCCGGCCTCGCCGGTTCGCGGCTTGGGCTCGGCACACAGCGCGGCCAGGCTGGTGTTACCGGGGCGAACGTCCGGGCCGGCCACCAGGACGTGCCGCAGCGTGCCCGATCTGGCCCGGAGACCGGCGGCCATCTCCTGGTGGTCGAAGCCGCGCAGCACGCCGGGCACGGCCAGGGCGCGGGCCTCGCTGTGCTGGCAGAGGTAGGCCAGCTCGTGCTGGCGGTGCGCGGGCAGCGCCATGACCGGGACGATCCCGGCCCGCAGGCAGCCCAGCGTGAGCACGGCGAACTCCCAGCAGTTGGGTAGCTGGACGACGATCCGGTCACCGCGCTCCAGCCCCAGCTGGTCGGTCAGCCGGGTAGCCAGCGCATCGGCCCGGGCCAGCAGCGAGGCGTAGCTGATCCGGGTGGCCCCGTCGGTCAGGGCCGTCGCGTCCGGCCGGGTGCCGGCCACGGCGGCGATCTCGGTGCCCAGGGCCTGCCCACGCCACCAGCCGGCCTCGGCATAGGCGCGCGCCAGGTCATCGGGCCAGGGCACGGTCCCGTCAGCGATCGGTGTGACCATCGCGCGCCTCCCCCGGGCTATCAATCCCAGTACTGCCAACCTCGGTGCTGCCAACCTCGGTGCTGCCAACCCCAGTGCTGCCAACCCCCGTGTTATCAATCCCAGTGCTGCCGGTCAGAGGGCGGCCGACCAGGTCGGTGCGGCCGGACAGCACCGCGGTCAGCGCGGCGTCCTGGGCCCGGGCCGGGTCGTCGCCGCCGTCCTCGACCAGCAAGGTGACGGTGCCGAGCTCCAGCCGGGCGGCTTCGCAGGCCAGTCGCCGGGTCAGCGGTGTGCCGCCGCTCACCGCGACCAGGCAGGCACCGGCGGCCAGGCCGCGGGCGACAGCGTCGGAGGTCGCGTCGAGGCCGGCCTCAGTGTCCGGGGCGCTGACCCACAGGCCCCAGCGGTCACGGGTGGTAGGAGGGCTGGAGGTGGTGGAGGTGACGGCCGACGGGTGGTCCAGCAAGGGGAGCGGGCCGGAGGCCAGATGGGCCGCGCGGTCTCGGACGGGGACGACGCGGTGGGGCTGCGGGATCCCGGCGATGTCGAGTGGGGCGTCCAGGGGGCCGGCGCCGCCGTGAGCCGAGCACCAGGCGGCCAGGACCGCGTCGGTGAAGGCCGGGTCGCGCTGGCGCAGCTTGGCGGCGGCCAGCGAGCGGCTGAAGAAACCGAAAGCGAACTGCCAGGGTGGCAGGTGCCGGTAGGAGCGGCCGAAATGCTCCCACCAGGACAGTGACGGCCGGGCCGCGTCCTGGATCCTGGTGACCTGGGGCCGCCGGGCGGCCTCGTAATCGGCCAGGGCCGCGTCCACCGCCTCGGCGGACGGGCTGGGGCCCGGCGCCCGGGCGTCGAGCGCGGCGACCAGGGCGATGGCGTCCTCCATGGCCATCTTGGTGCCCGAGCCCACGGAGAAGTGCGCGGTGTGCGCGGCGTCGCCGAGCAGGGCCACCGCGGTGCCGTCTGCGGGACCGGCCCGGTGCCGCCAGCGCTGGGTGCGCCAGGTCCGGAAGTTGCCCCACCGGGAGTTGTTCACCAGCAGCGGGGCGCCGTCGATCTGCTCGGCGAACAGCTTCTCCAGGTAGGCCCGGGTGAGCTCGTCGCTCGGTCCGGGCGGCTGGCTGACATCGAAGGCATCCAGGCCCGCGGCGCGCCAGGATTCCTCGTCAGTCTCGACGATGAACGTGGAGGTGCCGTTGCCGATCGGATAGCCGTGCACCGCGAAGACCCCGTGCGGGCTCTGCTCGTGCACGAAGGTCAGCCCGCCGAACGGGTACGTGGTGCCGAACCAGATGAACTTGGCCGTAGCGGTGACCACGCTCGGGCCGAAGTCCTGGCTGAACCGCGTCCGCACACTCGAGTTCGCGCCGTCGGCCGCGATGACCAGGTCGTACCCCGCGCGCAGCAGGTCGTCCGGGTCGGCCGGGGTGGCGAAGCGGATGTCCACGCCGGCCGCTACGGCCCGCTCGGTGAGCAGGCCCAGCAAGGTCCGGCGGGCCACCGCGGCCATGCCGTTGCCGCCGAACCGCCAGCGCTCGCCGTGCAGCCGCACCTCGATCGGATCCCAGTGCGCGCCGTGGGTATCCAGGGCCCGGCGCAGCACCGGGTCGGCCGCGTCGATGCCGTCCAGCGTGGCGTCGGAGAACACCACCCCGAAGCCGAACGTGTCCCCCACCTGGTTCCGCTCGAACACGGTGACCTCGCGGTCCGGGTCGCTGCGCTTGGCCAGCAGCGCGGCCAGCAGGCCGCCGGGGCCGGCACCGAGGCACGCTATCCGCACGTGAGCTCCAACGTGTTTCGATCCATTGACGAACGGAGTAATTATGAAACACAATAACGCTCATGCCGCAGATGGCAAGCCCCCGTGTGATGGACGGTGTGATGGATACCGCGCCAGCAAAGCCGCGGGCCATCGTGTGGGACCTGTTCGGGGACCACCTGCGCTACACCGACGGCGGCCGGATACCGCTGCGCGCGCTGACCCGGCTGATGGGCGTGTTCGGGGTGGGCGAGAGCACGACCCGGGTGGTGCTGTCGCGGATGCGCCGGGAGGGCTGGTTCACCACCCGCAGGGACGGCCGCCAGACCAGCTACGCACTGACCAGGCGGAGCCTGCGGCTGCTGGACGAGGGCCGGACGCGGATCTTCGACCGCGGCCGGGACGACTGGGACGGCACCTGGCGGATGGTGATCTACGCGGTGCCCGAGCAGAGCCGGGGCGAGCGCGACCAGGTCCGGCGGACGCTGGCCTGGCACGGGTTCGGCCCGCTGGCCGCGGCCACCTGGATCAGCCCGCACCCCCGGCTCGAGGTCGTGCGCGAGGCCCTGGCCGGGCTGGCCGCGACCCGCATCGACCTGCTGGAGAGCCGGTCGCTGAGCCGCGACGCGGACCGCGAGATGGCCTTCCGGTGCTGGGACACCGAAGGCCTGGGCCGGGATTACCTCACGCTGATCGCCGCCTACGAGCAGCTGCCGCCCGCGGCCGCGCTGGCCGCGCTGCCCGGCCCGCAGGCGCTGCGCCGGCAGGTAGAGCTGACCGCGTCTTACCGGGCCCTGCCGTTCCGCGATCCGGACCTGCCCGCGGCCCTGCTGCCCGAGGGGTGGCCCGGGCGGCGGGCGCACGCGCTGTTCCTGGCGGCACACGATGGGTTGCATGGCCCGGCCGGCGCGTTCGTCCGGGATATGGTCAGTGCTTGACGAGGAGGTCCCACATGACAGAGAACTTCGTGCTGGTGCACGGGGCGTGGCACGGCGGCTGGTCCTGGCAGCCGGTGGCCCGGGTACTGCGCGCGGCCGGGCACCGGGTGTGGGCGCCGACCTGCCCCGGGCTCGGCATCGACGACGACCCCCGGGGGGTGACGCTGGCCGGCTGCATCGACAGCCTGGTCAGCCAAGTCGAGGCGGCCTTTACCGTCGACGTCACGCTGGTCGGGCACAGCTGGGGCGGCTACGTCGTCGCCGGCGCGGCGCCGCGGCTGGCGAACCGGCTGAAGTCGCTGGTGTTCTGGAGCGCGTTCGCGCCGGCCGACGGCCGATCGCTGCACGACGAGGTCCCGCCGGACTACCAGGCCCTGTTCGCCCAGCTGGCCGGGGCCTCCGGCGACAACACAGTGGCGATGCCGCTGGAGGTATTCCAGAACGCGTTCATGGGCGACGCCAACCCGGCCGCGGCCGCCGTCGTGCACTCGGTGCTGCGCCCGCAGCCCTACCGGACGTTCACCGATCCGGCCGCCGACGAGGCCTACCTCAACCTCGGCCTCCCGCTGCACTATGTGCTGTCCGAGGACGACGTGGCGCTGCCGCCGGGCGAGTACGGCTGGGACCGCTTCGCCGGGCGGCTCGGGGTCACCCCGGTCAAGGTGCCGGGCAGCCACGAGTCCATGTTCACCCGGCCGGTCGAGCTGGCCGACGCGCTGGCCCAGGCGGCCACGGCGGGCGACTGAGCGGGGGCTGATCGCGCAGCCCGTTCGGCCTAAATTTCCTGAACGGGCTGCGGCAAGATCTGCCTGAGGCCGGGCGGTCCGCCGCGTCGGCGCCATTCCCGCGGATAGCCCACCGAGACCTCCTCGAAGCGGACGCCGTCGTACCAGGTCACCCGCGGGATATGCAGGTGGCCGTAGACGACGGCGGCCGTGTTGTAACGCCGGTGCCAGTCGCGGGTGGCCGTCGTGCCGCACCACTGGGCGAACTGCGGGTAGCGCAGCACCCGGGTCGGCTCGCGGACCAGCGGGTAGTGGCTGACGAAGACGACGGGCAGGTCCTCCTCGAGCTGGTCCAGGCGGCGTTCGGTCGCCGCGATCCTCACCTGGCACCAGGCTTCGCGGCTCGGGTAGGGATCGGGGTGCAGCAGCATCTCGTCGCTGCACACGACGCCGGTTGCATACGCGATGGCCAGGCCTTCCTCCTTGGTCTGCGCGCCGTCCGGCCGGAACGTGTAGTCGTACAGGCCGAACACCGGGGCGATGGTGAAGGCCTGGCCGGCCGCGGTCCACACCGGGTAGGGGTCTTCCGGGGTGGCGATGCCCAGGCCGCGGCACAGCCCGACCAGCTGGCCGTAACGCTCCTCGCCGCGCAGCTGGACCGGGTCCTTCTTGCGGGTCCACAGCTCGTGGTTGCCCGGGGTCCAGACGACCTTCGCGAACCGGCGGCTCAGGGTGGTCAGCGCCCACTCGATGTCGGGGTAGTGCTCCCCCACGTCCCCGGCCAGCAGCAGCCAGTCGCCCGGTGAGGCCGGCCGGAGCGTCTCGACCATGGCGCGGTTCTCCGCGTGGGCCACGTGCAGGTCGCTGAGCGCCAGCAGACGAGAGGTGCTCATGTGTCTCATGCTCCCATTGACCGGGTAAGCGGCGCGAAACGCCCATTATGATCTCCGCATGCCTGCGCTCCCCCGGCGTGCGGACCGCCGCGGTGACCACCTCATCGTCTGCGGGGACGGACCGCTGGCCTACCGGATCACCGAGGAGCTGACCAGCCGGTACCGGGAGCGGGTGACCGTGGTGCTGCCGTCCCGGCGGCGCCACTACGGGCCGCAGATCAGCGCGCTGCCGCGGGTGCGGGTGCTGGAGTACCCCGAGCTGTCCAGCCAGGCCTTCACCGACGCGGAGGTGCGCTCGGCCCGGGCCGTGGCCGTGCTATGGCAGGACGACGTGGGCAACCTGCACGCCGGCCTGCGGGCGCACGAGCTCAACCCGGGGATCCGGCTGGTGCTGGCGGTGTTCAACCGCCGGCTGGGCGAGCACATGCGGACGTTCTTCCCGGACTGCACGGTGCTGTCCGGCACCGCCATGTCGGCGCCGTCGTTCGTGGCCGCCGCGCTGGGCGAGCCCGCGCCCAGCCACATCC
>JBAPYC010001256.1:0-2454 GCA_049284535.1 Streptosporangiaceae bacterium | reverse complement strand
GGGCATGGCGTACCAGCGGGCGCAGGCCTCCTGCACCACATCCTCGGCCTCGGCCAGGGAGCCCAGGAGCCGGTAGGCGAGATTGATCAGCTGACGCCGCTCGCTCATGATCGCGTCCAGGCCCGGATCGGGCCGGCCTCGGCCTGAATCAGCAGCGTCTGGCCCGGATCGAGTGGTCATGGTGCCAGCGGCTCCTTTGGTCACATCTGCCTCATCGGTTCGACAAGACAGCGCACCGGAATGTGAGGCTGGCGCGTCGCCTCACATTCCGGACGGTTGTGTTGTCGTACAGCTGAGACGAACACATCATCTAGCGAGCAGGAAGCCCAGTCGCTGTTCACGCCCCCCTGCATCCAGGAACTCGCGCGCGCCCGCGACGGCCGCCAGGGGCTGAACTATGCCATCTATCACGACCGCTACCAGCGCACCGGTGAGGGCTGGAAGTTCACCGAGCGGGTCTACAAGGTCAGGTACCTCGACACCACGATCAGCCCAGGAGGCACCATGACGACCCAGTGCCGGCAACACCGTTCACTGACCCGGCGCCCGTCGAGCGCCTGGAGCGGGTGATTGCTGCGCTGACAGCGAGAAATTTCGCCGCCGAAATCATCGATGACGCCGCGGCCGCGCGTGCCCGCATCAAAGACCTGATTCCCGAGGGCGCCAGCGTATTCACCGGGGCCAGCGAGACCCTGCGGCTGTCCGGCATCGAGGAGGACATCAACAAAAGCGGACGGTACGATTCCCTCAAGTCACGGCCGCCCATGGACCGTGCCACCCAAAGGAACGAGATCTGGGCGGCGCTGTCCACTCCCGACGTCCTCGTGGGTAGCGTCGCTGCGGTCACCGAAACCGGTTCCCTTGTTGTCGCATCGGCCAGCGGCAGCCAGCTACCCGGCTACGCCGGTGCCGCTGCTCGGGTGATCTGGGTCGTCGGGGCGCAGAAGGTGGTGCCCGACCTGAGCACCGCCCTGCGCCGCGTCGAAGAGTACTGCCTCCCACTGGAAAGCGAGCGCGCCCTGAAGGTCTACGGGCAGCCCAGCGCCATCAACCGCGTGCTCATCCTCAACGCTGAACCCGAACCCGGGCGCGGCTCCGTCCTGCTGCTCCGCGAGGCTATCGGATTCTGACCCCTCAGAAAGCGGCCAGCCGAGGCTGACCTCGCCAGCTGCATTCCGGCTACGAACTCCGCAGTCCGGGCGGCAGCAGCTCGGCCGGGAAGTCCTGATAGGCGACGGGAACCAGCCAGCGCCGGATGGCGGCCGTCCCGACCGACGTGGACCACGGCACGGTTGTCGCCGGCCAGGGGCCGCCGTGGTTCTGTGCCGCCACCACGGCCACGCCGGTCGGCCAGCCGTTGCACACGACCCGGCCCGCGATCCGCTCGAGCACCGCGACGGCCTGCCGGGCCAGCTCGATGTCCTCGGCTGAACCCGTGTCGACGTGAATCCCTCCCACCAGGTTCCCGGCCAGCGCGGCCAGCACCGGCAGCAGGTCCTCCACGGACGGATAGGTGATCACCAGCCCGGCCGGGCCGAACCGTTCCCGGGAAAGGACCGCGAGATCGGCCGCGAACTCCTTCAGCGAGATCTGGAACACCCGGGGCGTGGCGCCCCACGGCCCGTGGCCAGGCTGGCCGGAAGCCAGCTCCGTGACGCCGGGATGGGCGGCCGCCTCCTCCACCGCCTCCTCAAAGTTCCCGAAGATGCGGCCGGTCAGCATCGGGCCCCCGGCCGCGGCGGCGGCCGCCTCGCCGATCGCGGTGAGCAGGCCGACATCCTCGGGCACGAAGAGCAGCCCGGGATTGGTGCAGAACTGGCCGGCGCCGAGAGTCAGCGAGCCGATATAGCCGGTGGCGATGGCGGCCGGGCGGGAGAACGCGGCGCCGGGCAGCACCACCGTGGGGTTGACCGAGCCGAGCTCGCCGTAGAACGGGATGGGCACCGGACGTTCGGCGGCGATCTTGGCCAGGGCCAGGCCGCCGGGGGTGGATCCGGTGAAGCCGGCCGCCCGGATGGCCGGATGCCGGAGCAGTGTCAGCCCGGCCTGCACGCCATGGACGAGGCCGAACGTCCCGGCGGGAGCCCCGGCCGAAGCCAGCGCGCCGGTCACGATCTCGGCGGTCAGGTCGGAGGTGACCGGATGACCCTCGTGCGCTTTCACCACCACTGGGCACCCCGCGGCCAGCGCCGACGCGGTGTCCCCGCCCGCGACGGAGAATGCGAACGGGAAGTTCGATGCCGCGAACACGGCCACGGGCCCGACCGGGCGGTTGATCCGGCGCAGGTCGGGCGTGACTCCCTGAGCAGGGGTGATCACCGCGTCGGTGTACTCCCCGTCCCGCAGCACCGCCGCGAACATCCTCAGCTGCCCGCTGGCGCGGGCCACCTCGCCGGTGAGCCGCTCGCCGCCCAGGGCGGTCTCGGTGTCGGCGATCGCCGCGAGCTCGCCCGC
>JBAPYC010001255.1:0-6119 GCA_049284535.1 Streptosporangiaceae bacterium | reverse complement strand
GCGGTGACCGGGACGCTGCGGTGCTCGATGGCCGGGGCGTCGGCCGGCGGCTGCAGCAGGTTGCGCAGCGACTCGACCGCAGCCCTGGTCTGCGCCAGCTCGTCCTCCAGGCGGCCGAGGTGGGCGGCGATGAGCGCGTTGCGGGCGGCCGTGTCCGGGGCATCCAGCACCGCCTTGACCTCGCCCACCGGCATCTCCAGGGCGCGCAGCCGGCGGATGACCTGAGCGGTCGGGACCTGATCGCCGGAGTAGTAGCGGTAGCCGGTGTCCGGGTTCACCGTGGCCGGCGCCAGCAGCCCGACGTCGTGGTAGTGCCGCAGCGTCTTGACGCTCAGGTGGGTGATGCGGGCGAAGTCGCCGACGGTCAGACCTGCTGTCATCAGGCCATTGTCAACCCTCCCGTTACCGGAAGGTCAAACGCCGGACTGGCCCTTGACCCTCCGGGGGACGGAGCACCGAGGGTGGAGACATCGAAGAAGAACAAGCACCGGCAAGGAGAGCCAGCATCATGACCACCAGCACCCGTATCACCGAAGCCGTCATCGCCGAGCACGTCGCCGCCGTCAACGCCTTTGACGAGGACGCCATCGTGGCGACCTTCGCTGACGACGCCCTGGTGAACGACGCGCACCGGGAGTTCTGGGGCACCGGGGCCATCCGCCGCTGGGTAGCCAAGGAGATCACCGGCGACCACATCACCATGGAGGTCACCGAGGTCCTCGAGCACTACGGCACGACCATCGTCCGTGCCCGCTACGACGGCGATTTCGACAAGACCAACCTGCCCGGTGAGCTCATCCTGACCAATTACTTCACCGTCCGCGACGGCAAGATCGTCGCCCTGGTCGTCATCCGCAACACCCCGGGCTACTGACGGCCCGCGCCGCAGGACCTGCGCCATGGCCGTCATAATGGCGTCCATGGAGCAGGTCTTCGGGGCCATGGCACTGCCGGACGAGCCGGACGCGACCGCGCCGGACGGTTCGGACGTGCGGGTCCTGCTCCGGCTGGGCCGCGGCTCGATGGCCCACTTCGAGCTGGGGGCCGGGCGGGTCTCCCGCGCCGTGACCCATCACCAGGTCGAGGAGCTCTGGTACATTCTGAACGGGCGGGGTGAGATGTGGCGGCGCCAGGGCGACCGGGAGGAAACCGTGGCGCTGAGCCCCGGGACCTGCTTGTCGATCCCGGCCGGCACGCACTTCCAGTTCCGCGCGCACGACGGCGCCCCGCTGGCGGCAGTCGGCGTGACCATGCCGCCCTGGCCGGGTGACGCCGAGGCCTACGAGGTCACCGGCCCCTGGCCCGTGCAACCGTGACGACGAGACCGACCAGACCGACCAGACCGACCAGCGCATTATGCGGCACATTGTGCTGTACTTTCAGAGGTACTGGCGCGAACCCGTCGGGAGAACATCATGGCCACTAGGCTTAGCGAGCCGGCCAAAGCCCGTAAGACGCTGCCCCTCACCGAGCGGGACCTGGCTGAGCTGGAGCGTCTGCGCAGGCCGACTCCGGAGCGGGCCGCGCTGGCCGCCCTGGCCGGCCTCGAGGTCGAGAACGTGACCGAGGCCGCGCTCCTGCACATGATCTTCGCTGAGGGCCTGCGAGCCATCCGGGAGAGGGCCGAGGAGCACGCCTACGCCAGTGCCGCCGCCGACCGGCTCGCCAGTGGTGAGGCAGAAGAGATCCGCCGTACGGCCCGGCGCCGGCGGCCGGGATGGGCCGACGAGGGCTGAACGCCAGCGGTCATGACCGACATGGTGCGCGGGCGCATCTACCGCGCTTACCTGGCTCACATCGGGGAGGACAAGTTCTTCCTGGTGGTATCCAACAACCGGCGGAACAGGGCGTTCGAGCAGGTCCTCGCGGCCCGGCTCACCACGACGCCACCCCGGCACGAACGGCCGGCCATGGTTGCGCTGGGAGCCGAGGAGGTCATGACAGGCTGGGTGTCCTGCGACGACATCGAGGTGCTCTACGACGACGAGGTGCACGCGGACGTCGGCGCCGTCACCGCGCATGCCATGCGTCGCGTCGAAGCCGGCCTGCGGGCTGCCTTCGGCATGGCCGAATAGCCAGGCGCGGCGCTAAATCACAGCTGGCCGACGTCGGTGATCTCCAGGACCGCGCTGCCGGCCTCGTCCGAGGCGGCCAGGTCGATGACCGCGCTGATGCCCCAGTCGTGGTCGCCCGCGGGGTCGTCGAAGATCTGCCGGACCGCCCAGCGGCCCGGCTGCTGGTCGATGATCAGCATCGCGGGACCGCGCGCCGCCGCATCCGTGCCGATCTCGTCGTGCACCTCGTAGTAGGCCTCCAGCGCGTCGGCCCAGGCGTCGGAGTCCCAGCCGCAGCCGGCGTCCAGCTCACCCAGCTCGGCGTAGTGGCCGAGTGCGGCCAGCCGGACCCGGTGGAACAGCGCGTTGCGCACCAGCACCCGGAACGCCCGAACGTTGGAGGTGACCGTGGCCGGGCGGGTGTCGCGTTCGGCCTCGCCGTCGGCCAGCGGATTGCGCAGCCGCTCCCACTCATCGATCAGGCTGGAGTCGACCTGGCGCACGATCTCACCCAGCCACTCGATCAGGTCGGTCAGGTCCTCGGTCTTGGCCTCGTCCGGCACGGTCTGGCGCAGCGCCCGGTAGGCGTCGGCCAGGTAGCGCAGCACGAGCCCCTCGGAGCGGGACAGGCCGTAGAAGGCCACGAACTCAGTGAAGGTCAGCGCCCGCTCGTACATGTCGCGGACCACCGACTTGGGCGCCAGCTCGTAGTCGGACACCCAGGGATGACCGCGGCGGTAGATCTCGTACGCGCCCTCGAGCAGGTCCACCAGCGGCTTGGGGTAGGTGACCGAGTCCAGCAGGTCCAGCCGCGTCTCGTAGTCGACGCCGTCCGCCTTCATCTGGGCCACCGCCTCGCCGCGGGCCCGGAACTGCTGCGCGGACAGCACCTGCCGCGGGTTGTCCAGGGTCGACTCGATGACCGAGAGCACGTCCAGCGGGTAATCCGGCGACTCCCGGTCCAGCAGCTCGATGGCGGCCAGCGCGAACGTGGACAGCGGCTGGTTGAGCGCGAAGTCGAACTGCAGGTCCACGGTCAGGCGGACCATCCGTCCTTCCGGGTCGGCGTCGGCCAGCTGTTCCACCACGCCGCCGGCCAGCAGGGCCCGGTAGATGGCGATGGCCTGATGGATGTGCTTGCGCTGGGCAGGCCGGTCCTCGTGGTTATCGGTCAGCAGGTGGCGCATGGCGCCGAACGGGTCACCCGGGCGGGCGATGACGTTCAGCACCATGGCGTGGGTGACCTTGAAGCTCGAGGTCAGCGGCTCGGGGTCGGCCGCGACCAGCCGCTCGAAGGTGGGCCTGCCCCAGGACACGAAACCCTCGGGCGGCTTCTTGCGCACTATCTTGCGCCGGGCCTTCGGGTCGTCGCCCGCCTTGGCCAGGGCCCGCTCGTTCTCCACCACGTGCTCGGGCGCCTGGACCACTACCCGGCCGACCGTGTCGTAGCCGGCCCGGCCCGCCCGCCCGGCGATCTGGTGGAACTCGCGCGCCTGCAGCAGCCGGGTCTTGTTCCCGTCGTACTTGGACAGCGCGGTGAACACCACGGTGCGGATCGGCACGTTAATGCCGACGCCCAGCGTGTCCGTGCCGCAGATGACCTTGAGCAGCCCGGCCTGGGCCAGCGTCTCCACCAGCCGGCGGTAGCGGGGCAGCATGCCGGCGTGGTGCACGCCGATGCCGTGCCGCACCAGCCGGGACAGGGTCTTGCCGAATCCGGCCGCGAACCGGAAGTTGCCGATCAGGTCGGCGATGGCGTCCTTCTCCGCCCGGCTGCACACGTTGATGCTCATCAGGGCCTGGGCCTGCTCCAGCGCCGCCGCCTGGGTGAAGTGCACCACGTAGACCGGGGCCTGGTTGGTGGTGAGCAGTTCGGTCAGGGTCTCGTGCAGCGGGTCGGTGACGTAAGAGAAGACCAGCGGCACCGGGCGCTCGGCCGAGCTGACCACCGCCGTCGGCCGCTTCGTGCGCCGGGTCAGATCCTCGGTGAACCGGCTCACGTCGCCGAGCGTGGCGGACATCAGCACGAACTGGGCCTTCGGCAGCTCGAGCAGCGGGACCTGCCAGGCCCAGCCGCGGTCGGGGTCAGCGTAGAAATGGAACTCGTCCATCACCACCTGGCCCACGTCCGCGTCGGCGCCGTCCCGCAACGCGATGGCGGCCAGCACCTCGGCCGTGCAGCAGATGATCGGCGCCTGCGGGTTGACGCTGGCGTCCCCGGTCATCATGCCGACGACAGACGGGCCGAACGCGCTGCACAGGTCGAAGAACTTCTCCGACACCAGGGCCTTGATCGGCGCGGAGTAGAAGCTCCGCCGCCCGTCCGCCAGCGCGGTGAAGTGCGCTCCCGCCGCGACCAGGCTCTTCCCGGATCCCGTCGGGGTCGACAAGATGACGTTCGCGCCCGACACGATCTCGATGAGCGCTTCTTCCTGGTGCGGGTACAGCGCCAGCCCGCGCTGCTTGGACCACCCGGCGAAGGCGTCGAAGACGGCGTCCGGGTCGGGGGTCGCGGGCAGCAGGTCAGTAAGCGTCATAACGGTTCCATGGTGCCGTGCCCGGGGGAGCCGGCCTACGACTGAACAGGCGCGTCGGCCGGTGCGGGGAAGATTTCCGCGGCGATGGGAACGGCACTATGAACAGCAGCGCGCGCAGGCGCGGTATTCCGCGGCGCGCCGGTCTCCGGGCCCGCAGGGCGTGGACCATCACGCGAACAGCGTGTCGCCCCAGTGCTGGCCCTGGCGCAGCCCCGGCGGGCAGGCAAACACGGCGCTGCCGGTGTGCTGGATGTACTCGTTAAGCGCGTCTGAGGCCAGCGAGTTCTGCAGCTGGATGAACTGCGACGGGTTCTTCATGAACGCGATGAAGAACAGGCCGCCGAGCAGCGTGCCGGCCTGCGGGTCGATGCCATCGGTGAAGGAGTAACCGCGGCGCAGGATCCGGATGCCGTCGTTGTGCTCGAAACTGGCCAGCCGGATGTGGGCATGGGCCGGGATGGCCGGCAGGCCGTCGGCGCCGGCCGCGGTGAAGCTGGGGGTGCTGAACTCCGTCCGGCCCGTCAGCGGGGCGCCGGACACCTTGGACCGGCCGATCGTGTTCTCCTGGTCCTTCAGGTAGTCGCGGTCCCAGTTCTCCACGAAGATGCGGATCTTGCGGGCCACCAGGTAGCTGCCGCCGCGCATCCAGAGCTGGTCGCTCTCCGAACCGGCCCACACGTACTTGTCCAGCAGGCCGGTCTGCTCGGCCTTGATGTTGCGGGTGCCGTCCTTGAAGCCGAGCAGGTTGCGCGGGGTGGCCTGGGCCACCGATGTGGTCGAGGTCCGGCCGAAGCCCAGCTCCATCCAGTTGTGCGCGACCACCCCCATGCCGATCCGGGCCAGGTTCCGCACGGCGTGGAAGGCGACCAGCGGGTCGTCCGAACAGGCCTGGATGCACAGGTCGCCGCCGGTGTAGCTGGGGTCGAGATTCTCGTTCGGCAGCGGCGGCAGATTGGCCAGCGCGGCCGGCTTGCGCGCGGCCAGGCCGAAACGGCTGTCGAACAGCGAGGGCCCGTAGCCGACCGTGACGGTCAGGTGAGACACGGGTGAGCCGGCCGCCTCGCCCGTGTCCACCGGTGGCGCGTACGCCTGCGAGTCCTCGCCGACGAGCTGGCCGGCCGTCATCCGCGCCGCCGCGGCGGTCCATTCGGCCAGCATGTCCCGCAGATCCGAGGCGGAGGTGCCAGGCACCACGTTCAGCGAGCCGAAGGCCAGCCGGTCCTGGGCCGGGGTGATGATCCCGGCCTGGTGTGCGCCGTAGAAGGGCACCGTCTCCTGGCCGGACGGGGCGCTCGCCGTCCCTGGCGACGCGTTCGCCGTCCCGGTGAAGTAGCCGGTCAGCCCGCCCGCCACCGCCCCCGCGCCGAACACGCCGGCTCCGGTCAGCAGGCGCCGCCGGGACGGCCCGGCCGGGGCCTCAGCAGGCTCGACCCGCGCCGGATCCATGACCGGGCCGCCGTCGCGGGATGCCATGGATATCTCCCTTCAGCCGCTTACCTGAGCGGACATCTTCGACATGGCCTCGGCC
>JBAPYC010001254.1:0-5230 GCA_049284535.1 Streptosporangiaceae bacterium | reverse complement strand
ACCCGCGGCCCGCTCGAACTCGACCTCGGCGACCGCCTCGGAGCCCTGTAACAGATACCAGGACGCTGGCCGCGGCACCCGGGGCCTGGCTCGCGCCCCGACCACGAAGGGAGACCCGCCATGCGCGTCCGCAACAACCCCATGACCCCGGTCGCGGCGGTGCTCGGCGGCCTGCTGGCCGGGGCCGCAGGAACCGTCTGCCTGGATGCCGTCCACTACCTGAAATACCGCCGCGCAGGCGGGACGGAGAGCCCTTTGGCCTGGGAATTCGCGCCGGTCGCGAACTGGGAGACGGCCCCTGACCCGGGGCAGGTAGCCAAGCGCGTGCTCGAGGGATTCACCGGGCGCAAGCTCCCGGACCGTTCGGCCTGGCTCATCAGCACCGTCGCTCACTGGGCCTACGGATCGGCGGCGGGCGCAGCCTACGGCATCCTGGCCGGATCGCTGCCCTCACCGCACCCGCAGTACGGCGTGCCCTTCGGCGCCGCGGTGTTCGCCGGCGACTATATCGCCCTGCCGGCCGCCGGGCTCTACCAGCCGATCTGGGAGTACGACGCCACGACCCTGGCCTGGGACCTCAGTGCCCACCTCGCCTACGGCGCGGGCACCGGAACCGTGTTCTGGCTGCTGACCGCGATCACCTAGACCGCACCTCTGCGGACCGGAACCGAACGACCTGGACTGGCTCGCCCGTCAGGACGCCGAGCAAGAAATGGATGACAGACATGGCTGAGGGATATTCGGAACTCGCCAACGAGCACATCAGCGCGGCCAACGGCATCGGGTACGCCTACCGTGACACCGGCGGCGGCCGTGACGGCGGGGTGCCGCTGGTGCTGCTCCAGCACTTCCGCGGGAACCTGGACAACTGGGACCCGGCGCTGATCGACGCGCTGGCCGCCACCCGGCGGGTCATCACGTTCGACAACACCGGGGTCGGCGGGTCCGCCGGCACCACCCCGGACACCATCGAGCAGATGGCCCGGGACGCCATCGCGTTCCTGGCCGCCATGCAGTTCGGCCAGGTGGACCTGCTGGGCTTTTCCATCGGCAGCTTTGTGGCGCAGCAGATCGCGCTGGTCCGGCCGGCCATCGTGCGGCGGCTGGTGCTGGCCTCCGCCGCGCCGCAGGGCGCGGCCGGCATGCACGGCTGGGCCGCCGAGGTCATCGGTGCGGTCGGCACACCGCACACCAGCCCGGAGGCCTACCGGGAGGTCTTCTTCGCCCGGTCCGCGGCCAGCCAGCAGGCGGGCACCGAGGCGCTGCGCCGCATGTACGCCCGGACCGAGGACCGGGACACGGCCACGACCTGGGCGACCCGCGAGGCCCAGTATGACGCGGTGTGCGCGTGGGGGATCCCCGATCACGCGCGGCTGCAGCGGCTCAGCTGCCTGCAGATGCCGGTGTTCGTGGCGAACGGCGACAGCGACCCGATGATCCTGCCGCACTACTCCTACCTGCTGGCCGGCCTGATCCCGCAGGCCCGGGTGAAGATCTACCCCGACTCCGCGCACGGGTTCTTGTTCCAGCACCACGCCGAGTTCGCCGCCGACGTCGAGGCCTTCCTGGACGGCGCCAGCTGAGCACCGGCGGCACCCGACGGGCGGGACCGGGGCGAGGAAAGCCGTCCGCTCACGGGCTCCAGGGGGCCCGGTCGCACGGACTTGTGCGGTCTACCTCCCGGGAGTCCCCGCGAGCTTGTGGTACGCAAGGGGGCATAGCGGATCTTTGGCGCGCTTGACCTCATCTGGAGCGTCAGAAGATTATGGAGCTGCGGATCTTGAGGACACGGGGGTTATGGGCGACAGCGGCGTGCGTGAATCCGGGGTAAGGTCGCACGCTGCTGGGGTCGACCCGGTGTTCGATCTGGTGGCCTCGAAGCTTCGCCGTCCGCTGGTCCGGCAGGGGACGGTGCAACGTTCGACGCTGATTGAACGGCTGAGGGGGGATGACCGGCGCCCGATCGTCTCGGTGGTTGCGCCGCCCGGCTACGGCAAGACGACGGTCCTGGCGCAGTGGGCCGAGCGTAATGGCCAGTCTTTCGCCTGGGTGTCGGTTGACGAACGGGACAACGATCCGAAGGTCTTGCTCACCTACGTCGCGGAGGCGCTCAATAGGGTCGAGCCGATCGACGAGCGGGTCTTCGCTGCGCTCGCCTCCCCGGGGAGTTCGGTGGCCGGCTCGGTCGTCCCGCGGCTGGGTTCGGCGTTCTCGTCGATGACGTCGCCGGTCGCGCTGGTCCTGGACGACGTGCACATGCTGCGCAACCGGGAATGCCAGGCGGCGCTGTCGGTGCTGGCCGATCACGTGCCAGGCGGTTCCCAGCTGGCGGTGGCCGGCCGGGAGCCGCCTCCGCTGCGCGTGGCGCGGCTGCGCGCCGAGGGGCGGATCCTGGAGATCGGACCCGGCGACCTGTCGCTTGACCGCGATGAGGCGTCAATGCTGCTGCGCAACGCGGACATCGCGGCCAGCGAGGCCGAGGTGAGAGAACTCCACCGGCGGACCGAGGGATGGGCAGCGGGGCTGTACCTGGCGGCGCTGTACCTGCGTGAAGGCGGCCCGCTGGCGGGCGCGGCTGTTTCGTTCGGCGGAGATGACCGGCTGGTGAGCGAGTACGTGGAGTCAGAGTTCCTGGCCCGGATCTCCCAGCAGCACCGGGCGTTCCTGACCCGGACCGCGGTACTGGAGCGCATGTGCGGGCCGCTCTGCGATGCGGTGCTCGAGGCGGACGGGTCCGCCGGAGTCCTGGCCGAGCTGGAGCGGTCGAATCTGCTGCTGGTGCCGCTGGACCGGCGGGGCCAATGGTACCGCTACCATCACCTGTTCCGCGACATGCTGCTGGCCGAGCTGCACCGCCTGGAACCCAGCGTGATGCCCGTCCTTCAGCGGCGGGCCGCACAGTGGCACGAGCGCAACGGGCAGCCTGTCGAGGCACTTGGGTACTGGATGAAGGCAGGCGAGGCGGATTCAGCGGCCCGCCTGGTCGGTTCGCTGGCGTTTCCGGCCTACCAGCAGGGCCGGGTCGCTACCGCCGAGCAGTGGTTCAGCTGGCTCGAAGACCACGACGCCATGACGAACCAGCCCGCGGTCGCTGTCATGTCGGCGATGCTCGCCGCCATGACCGGGAAGCCGGGCGAGGCCGAACGCTGGGGTGGGGCCGCCGAGCGGGAAGCCGCGGTGGCCAGCTTGCCGGACGGGAGCCCCTCAATCGAACCGTGGCTTGCGCTGCTACGGGCGCTGCTGTGCCGCGACGGGGCAGAACAGATGCGGGCCGACGCGGAACTCGCCGCCAGGACGATGGCGGCAGGCAGTTTCTGGCGGACCGCGGCGACCCTGTACCTGGCCATGGCGCACCTGATGGCCGGCGATCCGGTCCGCGCCGATCTCCTCTTCGAGGATGCGGCCGCCGGTGGCCGGGCTGGGGCGAACATCGGTGCCTGCGTCGCGCTGGCTGAGCGGTCGCTGCTGGCCATCGCCGGGGGCGCGTGGGAGGCAGGCGAGCGGTACCTGTCCCAGGCCTGGTTGCTGGCCCGCGACACCAACCTGGAGGACTACCCGCCCGTCACCCTGCTGCATGCGGTGGCCGCGCGGATAGCGCTGCACCAGGGCGACCGGTCGCGCGCCATTACCGAGCTGACCCGGGCGCAGCGCCTTCGGCCGGCCCTGACCTACGCTCTGCCGTACCTTGCCGTCCAGGCCAGGACCGAGCTCGCCCGGTGCTACCTCGCGCTGTCCGACTTCGCCGCGGCGCAGATCCTTCTCCGGGAAGTGGCCGAGGTCCTCACCCGGCGTCCCGGCCTGGGTGTTTTCGCCGAACAGGCCGAGGACCTCGGGGCAGAACTTTCCCGTACCCGCGGTTCCTTCACCCCAGGAGCCTCGGCCCTGACCGCCGCCGAGCTTCGCCTGCTCCCGCTGCTCACGACCCACCTGTCTTTCCCCGAGATCGCCGAGCAGATATTCCTGTCACCCAACACCGTCAAGTCGCAAGCGATGTCTATCTACCGCAAGCTGGACGCCTCGTCACGCAACCAGGCGGTCACCCGGTCCCGCCAGCTGGGGCTGCTGGAGGGGTAAGAACCGCCCTCCTGCACTTGAAGGAAGCAGTCATGGACACATTGCAGGCGGCTCGTGCGGATTTCGCTGGCGTGGTGGAGCTGACCCGGGAGCTGGTCCGGGTTCCCAGCCGCGGCGGGATTGACCCCTATGACCCCGTGCTGGGGGTGATGGCAGCCTGGCTGGGCCGCCATGGCCTGGTGTGCCGGCGGCTGGCCGGTCCTGGCGGTTCGGTGGTGGCGCTGACGTGTGAGATATCCGGGGAGCGGCCGGGTCCGCGGTATGTGCTGGATGCCTGCCTGGACACGGCGCCGTTCGGCGATGAAGCCGCCTGGTCCTGCCCTCCGCTGTCCGGGACGATCACCGGCGGGTGGCTGCATGGCCGCGGATCAGCCGATTCCAAGGCGGGGGCCGCGATCTTCGCTCATGTCGCCGTCCGGCTGCGGGACATGGCGGGGGCTTCGGCGGCAGCGTGGTGCTGCTGTACGACGTCGACGAGCACACCGGCGGGTTCGGCGGCGCGAAAGCCTACGTCGAGGGCGCGGGTGCCCCGGACCGGGTGGACGGGGTGATGATCGGCTACCCGGGCCTGGACCACGTGATCACGGGCGGGCGGGGCGTGCTGCGGGCCCGCGTGCTGGTTCATGCCCTCGCCGGGCATTCGGGGTCACGCCGGGCCGGGGCAGGCGCGATCGCCAAGGCCGCGGACCTGGTCCGGGCGCTGCGCGACATGCCGCTGCCCGGCCCGGCCGGCCCGGGGTTCCCGCTGCCGGCCAGGCTCACGGTCACCGCCATCAGCGGCGGGCAGGGGTACTCGACGGTCCCGGACCTGTGCACCGTGAACGTGGACATCCGGCTGACCCCAGCGCTGGATGACCGGGCCACGGCCGCGTTGCTGCGCGGCGCGGCCGCCAGTATCGACGCGGCGTGGCCGGGGACTGCGCCTACAAGCGTCGAGGTCACGACCCGGTGGCCGCCATACGCGCTGGGCGATGGCTCGCCGCTGCGGGACGCGCTGCTCGCCGCGGCGCAGCCGGCCGGGCTGACCCCGGTGGCGAAAGTCGCCGGGCCGTCCAGCATCGGCAACTACCTGGCCGGGCTGGGCATCCCCGCCACCGCCGGGTTCGGCGTGGACTACCAGGGCCTGCACGGCGCCGATGAACGCATCCGCCTGGAC
>JBAPYC010001253.1:0-5036 GCA_049284535.1 Streptosporangiaceae bacterium | reverse complement strand
AATGTTCCTCGGCATCGGGCACGTCTCCACGTGGTCGGCGATCGCGACCCTCCCGGTAGCTGCCTGGGAGTTCTCACTAGGCGTGTGGCTGGTCGTCAAGGGGTTCAACCCCTCCCCGATCACCGCTGAAATGACCGCAGCCGACACCGCGCCCGCCTATCACGACGTCACCGTCTAACCCTCGAAAAAACACGGCCGGGCCCCACCAAGGGCCCGGCCGCCGTCCGCGCCGGGCCCGAACCGGCCCCACGCCAAATCGCCGTTCGGCACGATTCGCTGCTGCTCTGCGCCCGCCAATCGTGGCACGCAGATCACGGCGATCTGTGCTTGTCGCGGAGCCGACGACAGATCCATGAGAGCCGCAAATAGCGACTGACTCCCTACCAGAATGATAGAGAAGTAGTGGTACGGCGGTCGCCGTACAGGGCCAAAAGAGCGTAAGTGAATATTCCAGTAGGTGCATAGATTTGCGTACTGATGAAGTGCTCATTTCGGCATGTGGGTAAGACGTGGGCGGTGCGCCGCGGCTGAGATTGCTGACGGGCGCTGGCGCACGTCGGTCTCTGGCCGCGGCCCGGCGCGGCGGTCCCGGCGCGGCCCCGTCACTCGGTCATGGCTCGTGTCAGGGCCGGTCGGTCATGATGCGGTCGTAGGTCGGCGGGCGCGGGCGCTGCGGGCGCTGGCGCCGTAGCGGCGCAGCATCTGCGGGGAGGACCAGCCGTTGAGCTCCATCAGGTCCCCCTCCGCGCCGCCGCGGTCCAGCCAGCTGTGGCTGAAATGGTGCCGGAACCGGTGCGTCCAGGCATCCACCCCGCACCGCCGGCCGCGGCGGGCGATTATCTGGTAGATCCCGTTCGCGGTCATCGGCCCCCGGTTATTCACCCCCCAGCCACAGCTGCGGCCGGTGCGCCTGCGCATGCCTGGACCGGACACGGAGGTACCGGTCCAGGGCGCGGGCCGCCTCATGCCCGATCCGGTGAAGGCAGGCTGGATCGTGGCGAGCGCGGTGGATGGGGCGGTAGTGGTCATCGGGCACCTCCCGGCCAAGCTGGAACCCGGGAAGCTGGGCCACCCGGCCCCAGCGGTTCAACGGAAATCCAACGTCAGCTGTCTGGCCAGGTCACGCTATGCCGGCAACAAACAAGCAGCATGGCGCAGCAATCCGCGCGAGGAACACTCCATACCGCCGACTATTTACTCAGACAGGCGTGCAAAGCACACGGGTGGACG
Source organism: Streptosporangiaceae bacterium (assembly GCA_049284535.1). Taxonomy (GTDB): domain Bacteria; phylum Actinomycetota; class Actinomycetes; order Streptosporangiales; family Streptosporangiaceae; genus Palsa-504. The sequence goes on along the minus strand of JBAPYC010001253.1, from coordinate 3,806 downwards.
GCACGCAGATTGCCCGGTTCGGTACGGTCCTCATCCCGGTGCGCCCGGCGTCTGCAACGGCCATTGGCTTTTGGGCAGGGTGCCTGTCTTCTGCCTGCCACCGGGCCGCCGTCATTCACGTGGCGCCGCCGGGAGTTGCAGGAGCGTCTGCGGTGTGCTCAGCGCCGTGGTTGCGGCGGGATGCCCCTGGCGCGGAGGGCGGCCTGGGTCCGGTCGGCGGCCTGGAGCTTGTCGAGGATGCGGGAGACGTGGTTTTGCACGGTCTTCAGGGAGATGCCGAGGGAGCGGGCGATCTGCTGGTTGCTGGCACCCTCGGCCAGCAGGTCGAGGACCTCGCGTTCCCGCGTGGTCAGGTCGTCTGGCTGGGGCGGGCTAGCCGGGCCCGACAGGCGGCCGGGCGTCCGGGCGAGGAGCCGGGTGGCGACTCCCGCGCCGAATACGGCGCCGCCCGCGGCGACGGTGCGCAGTGCCGCGGCGATCTCGCTGGCGGACGCGCCCTTGAGGACATAGCCGCGTGCGCCCGCGGCCAGGGCGGCGAAGACGGTGTCGTCGTCGTCCACCATGGTGATCACGAGCACGGCGGTGGCCGGGGCGAGCTGGGCTGCGCGTCGCGTCGCCTCGACGCCGGAGGCGCCGGGCAGGTTGATGTCCATGAGCACGACATCGGGCGAGGTGTCCTTGATGGCCGCCAGCGCCTGCTCGGCGGTGCCGGCCGTGCCGGTCACCTCTACCTCGGGCAGGGTGGCGAGCAGCCCGGCGAGGCCGTCGCGGAAGACGGGATGGTCATCGACGATCAGGACCCGGGTCACGCGGGCACCGCCGGGACGCTGGGAAGCTGCGCGGGCGTGGTGACGGCGGGCAGCCGGGCCTGGATGGTGACGCCGGGTGAGCCGTCCCGGATCGTGACGGTGCCGCCGAGTTCTTCGGCCCGTTCCCGCATGATGGCCAGGCCATGGCCGTGATGACCTGACGCGGCCAGCCCGGCGCCGTCGTCGGTGACCTCAATGGCCAGGCCGGCCGGGATCAGGGTCATCGACACGCGGCAGTGGCGGGCGCGGGCGTGCCGGGCGGTGTTGGTGACCGCCTCGACCACGATGCGGTAGGCGGCGACCTCGACGGCAGCCGGCAGCGCGGGCAGATCGCCGCAGGCGTCCACGCTGGCCGCCAGGCCCGATCCGGCGGTCAGCCGCTCGACGGCCTGGGCGCACGCGTCGGCCAGGCCGAGCTCGTCCAGGGCGGGCGGCCGCAGCCCTTCCACCAGCCGTCGGACATCGACCACGGTGCGGCGGATTTCCTCGCTGAGGTCGTGCAGCTGGCGGGACGCGCAGTCGCTGCCCGGCGGGAGGAGCGCCCGTGCTGTCTCGGTCTTCAGCGTCAGCCCGGCCAGCGCCGGGCCGATGCCGTCGTGCAGGTCGCGGCGCAGGCGGCGTCGTTCTTCCTCCCGGGCCAGGACGAGCCGCTCCCTGGCGCGCTGCAGGTCCTCGCGGAGCAGCCGCGCGTGCAGCGCGCCGCCGAGCTGCCGCGCCAGGTCGTGCAGCAGCCGCTCCTCGGCCGCGCTGAGCGGGCGATCCGGCAGCCGGTAGGTCAGGGAACCGGCCGGGGTGCCGTAGGCCAGCAACGCAATGCAGGCCGTGCCCGGGGCGTCGGCCGCGACCGTGCCTGGGACGACGGCGGCAGCAAAGCCAGGGAGGGCGGCCGGGGCGGCGCCTGCGGCGTCCCCGGTGCCGGTAACGACGGTCCCGTCGAGATCGCGGACGCTGACGCCTAGCAGGTCCAGCCCGGTGGTGAGCTCGGCGACCACGGCGTCAAGCAGCCGGTCGATGTCGGCGGCGGCTTCCAGGTCCTGGCCGAGACTGGCCAGGACCTCGTAGGGCTCGTGCCACCGCCCGTAGACCAAGCGGGTGACGCCGCGCTGCAGCTTCTCGCGCAGCGGGATGAGCGTCAGAGCGGCGAGCGCCGCCGCGAGCGCCGAGGGCCACCAGGCGTGATGATCCGGTACTAGCGCGGCGACGGTGATCACCACCGCCGCGTAAATGCCGGCGACAGTGGCCGACATGGTCAGCCACAGCAGCGTGCGATGGGCCGCGCGGCGAAGGTCGTACAGGCCGTGATGGAGGACCGCGATGGCGATCGCGACGGGCAGCGGGACCAGGACAACGCCGAAGATCCAGCCGGGAACGCCATTGGCGATCAAGACGGTAAGGAAGACGAGAGCGGGCGGGCAGGCAGCCATCGCCAGCAGCAGCAGCTGCTGCCGGACCCGCGGTCCTCCGCGCCGCCATCGGGTCACGAGCCCGGCGATGGCTCCGGCGGCGGCGGTCGCGGCGAGCAGGATCCCGGCGGCGCTGAGCGCGTCGGCGACATTCCCGTAGCCGCCTGGCAGGCCAAGCGGGCTCTGCCAGTGGGCAAGCCGGGCCTGCTGAGCGTGCGGACTGAGCACGTTACCGAGGAACAGGCAGGCCGCGGCGGCAGCGGCGGACCAGGCCAGCCAGCCCCACCGCGGCCCGGGCAGGCGTCCGTCCGGAAAGACGACAGGCACGCCGACGACGGCGATGAGCATCCCCGCCGCCTCCAGGCCGGGGCCGAGGGCGGCCAGGTAGGCGGCGCCGGGCACCGAGCCCGGCGCGGTCACCACGCCGTGGATACCGTCCTCGGTGAACGCCGTGCCGACGCCCAGCACGACGGCGGCGGCCAGCATCAGCCAGCCGACCCGATTAGCAGGAACCGCGAGGGTGACGATGGCGCCCACCAGCGCAACCACCGCGATCGCGAAAGCGAACGACAGCGTGTCGGCGAACACGGCGGTCCCGGGCCGGTCATAGGCCGTCCCGGCGGCCGCGCCTGCCACGGCGAGCACGACTGCGGCGACGACCACGGCGGCGGTGAAACGTCCGCCGTCCGCCGTCCGCGGTGGGCTCTTCATACGCTCATCGTGCACCACGCGTGCGTCTCCGGCCAGAGCTACTGGTCTGGGGCGACGCAGCGCGTCAGGCCGCTGTCCGGTAGCGGAGACGGCCGGCCAGCACCGTGACGGCGCCGATCAGCCCGGCCAGTGCCACCACGGCGAAGGCGGTTTCGTACGTCCAGTTCAGGGCGCTGTGCTTGTACCAGCTGGGGTACGTGACGACCTCGAACAGGCACAAAATTCCGGTGAATATCGCACCCGCGATGATCCGTCCGCTGCGCAGCAGCCAGACGGCGATCAGGAAGAACACGCCGAAAACGACGCCGACAGGCCATGTCCCGGTATCGGTCCCGTTCATCCCCAGCCCGATCATCACTGCGGTGCCGAACTCGCCGAGGGCGAGGCCGCCGGCGATAGCGGTCAGGGCGGTGAGCTTACGAGATTTCATGGTTTACCTCCGGTGGAATCTGTGATGACGTCACGATGCCTCCGGACGGTTCCTAGGCAGAAGAGGCGCTTTCCCGGATCACCCCGGAAGTACTCCGGGCAGCATCCGGGAAGGCCAAGCGCCGACAGCACCGCCTCTGCCGTCGCCTGCGGTCTGGATCTCAAGCGCGCGGGTGCTAATTTCCTGACGCCACCGAAACAGCACCAGTTCGAGAAGCGCTGCTACAGCGGCGATCCCGACGGTCATCTGATCGAAGTAGGGCAAACCTCCGACCCAGCGGGCGACTGGTCGCCCGCTCGCTTCTCTCAGCCGGCCGGACGGGTATATGGCCGACTGAGAGAATAGGGAGGGCTCAGGCCGGGGAGATCTCGATGCCGTTGACCTGGGCGTTGTCCTTGACGGTGACGAACTGGATGGTGACCGCGCCGGCGCTGCTCGCCGTCGCGGTGAACG
>JBAPYC010001252.1:0-10982 GCA_049284535.1 Streptosporangiaceae bacterium | reverse complement strand
GCGCGGGGACGCGCTGACCCTGGCCGACGCGGACGCGGAGGCGTTCGGGGCGGTGGCCGCGGCGTACGCGCTGCCGCGTGGCAGCGAGGAGGAGAAGCAGGCCCGTTCGGCGGCGATCGCGGCGGGGCTGGCCGGGGCGGCGCGGCCGCCCGCGGACGTGATCCGGACCGCGCTGTCGCTGACCGGGCTGGCCGAGGACCTGCTGCCGGCCGGGAACCGCAACGTGATCACGGACGTGGGCGCCGCGGCCGTGGCGGTGCGGGCGGCGGTGATCACCTCGCAGCTCAACATCGAGGTGAACCTGCGCGGCATCAAGGACGGGGCGGTGCGGGAGGAGCTGACGGCCACGGCCGCGATGGCGGACCAGATAGCCGAACGGGCTGACCGGATCGTCACCGCGATCCGCGAGGAGCTGCGGCGGTGAAGTCGCTGTCCGGGCGGGAACTGGCGGCGGAGATCCGGGCGGCGGTCGCGGAGTCGGCGGCGCGGCTGAGCGCCGCAGGGCGCCCGCCGCGGCTGGCGATCGTCACGGCCACCGCCGATGAGTCCAGCGCCGCTTATGTACGGTCGCTGACCAGGGCGGCGGCCAAGGCGGGGATCGACTGCCAGGTCACCGAGCTGGCGCCCGTGGTGGACGAGATAGTAAGAACGCTGTCGACGCTGAGCGCGGATCCGCGGGTGCACGGGATCATCCTGCAGACGCCGCTGCCGGGTGGGGCGCGGCTGGCATCACTGGCCGAGGCGATCGATCCGGCCAAGGACGTGGACGGGGCCAGCCCGGCGTCGCTGGGGCGGCTGATGACCGGGGAGCCCGGGTTCGCTCCGGCCACCGCGGAGGCGGTGGTGCGGCTGCTCGACTACCACGCGGTGGCGCTCGGGGGTACGCGGGTCGTAGTAGTAGGCCGTTCGGCCATTGTGGGCAAGCCGGTGACCCACCTGCTCCTGGACCGGGACGCGACCGTGACGGTGTGCCACTCCAAGACGCGGGATCTGGCGTCGGTCACGTCCTCGGCGGACGTGCTGGTGGTGGCGGCGGGACGGGCGGGGCTGATCGGGGTGGATCATGTGGCGCCCGGGGCCACGGTGGTGGACGTGGGGACCAACGTGCTGGCGGACGGGTCGCTCGCCGGGGACGTCGCGCCGGAGGTGGCGGCGGTGGCGGGGGCGCTCAGCCCGGTGCCGGGCGGGGTCGGGCCGGTGACCACGGCCGTGCTGCTGCGGCACGTGGTCGAGGCGGCGGGAAATTCTGGCGGCGCGCGATGAGTCCGGGGCAGGACGCCGGTATGTACCGGTGACCGCACAACAAAGGAGACTCAATCGTGAGCGTCATCGTTATCGAGTTCATCACCTTGGACGGGATCGTGTCGGACCCGGACGGCGCCGGGGGCACGCCGGGCGGCGGCTGGGCGTTCCGGCACGGCCCCGAGACCGTGACCAGGGACCCGTTCCGGGTCGGCGCCACCCTGGACGACGGGGTGCTGCTGCTGGGGCGGGGAACCTGGCAGCACTTCTCCCAGCTGTGGCCGGGGCGGGACGACCCGTTCTCGGCGCGGATGAACGCCGTGCCCAAGCTGGTCGCCTCGCGGACGCTGACCGACGTGTCGGCCTGGAAGAACTCCTCCCTGCTCGAGGGCGACCTGGTGCAGGCGGTACGGGACGAGCCGCGGGATGTGGTCACCATGGGGAGCCTGGGCGTGGTGCGCACGCTGATGGCGGCGGACCTGGTGGATGAGTACCGGCTGCTGACCTTCCCGACCGTGCTCGGCGCGGGTGAGCGGCTGTTCGGCGAGAGCGGCTCGCCGGTCTACCTGGAATGCCTGTCGGCCGAACCCGCCGGGGCCGTGGTGCTGACGCGATACGGCCGCGGGTAGCCTCGGCGGCCATGAGCGCGGAGTTTGAGCCGTACCGGGGTGAGCTGACGGCGTACTGCTACCGGATGCTCGGGTCGGTTCAGGACGCCGAGGACCTGGTCCAGGAGACCATGCTGCGGGCCTGGAAGGCGCGCGACCGGTACGACGGCACGCGCGCGTCGGTGCGGACCTGGCTGTACCGGATCGCGGCCAACGTGTGCCTGTCCGCGCTCGAGGGCCGGGTCCGGCGGCCGCTGCCGTCGGGGCTGGGCGCGCCGAGCACCGACCCGGGCGCGCCGCTCACCCCGGCCTTTGAGATTCCGTGGCTGCAGCCGTTCCCGGACGCGCGGTTCGACGTGGGCCAGCGAGCGGACCTGCGGCTGGCGCTGGTGGCGGCCTTGCAGGTGCTGCCGCCGCGGCAGCGGGCCGTGCTCGTGCTGCGCGAGGTGCTCCAGTTCAGCGCGGCCGAGGTGGCCGGGCAGCTTGGGACCACGGTGACGGCCGTGAACAGCGCGCTGCAGCGGGCCCGTGCCGCGCTGGCTGGGGCCGGGGATCTGGGCGAGGTGTCTGAGCCGGGCGATCCGGCGGTGCGTTCGGTCATCGAGGCGTACGTGCGGGCCTTTGAGGCGGCGGACGTGGACGCACTGGTCCGGCTGCTGGCCGACGACGCGGTGCTGGAGATGCCGCCGGTGCCGCTGTGGTACCGGGGACGCGGGGACTACGGCCAGTTCATCCGGCGGGTGTTTGACATGAACGGAACGGGCTGGGTCATGCGGCCGCTGACCGCCAATGCCCAGCCTGCGCTGGCCGCCTACGCGCCGGCGCCGGGCGGCGGGCACCGGATGCACACGCTGCAGGTGTTCACCGTCGCCGGCGGCCGGGTGAGGCGCAACGTGGTGTTCGCCGATCCAGCGGTGTTCGGGACGTTCGGGCTGCCGGGGTAGCCTCAGCGGCCATGAGCGATATCGTCACCAGCCGGCTGGTGCTGCGGCAGGTCACCGACGAGGACGTGACAGCCGTGCTGAGCGGGCAGCAGCAGGCCGGGTGGGCCGAGGACTTTCCCTCCGATGGCGACCGGGTCATCGCCCGCGTGCTGGCGAAGTACGGGATGCCGGCGGACGAGGAAGGCCGGCGGTTCGGGCACCGGCTGGTGGTCGAGCGGGAGAGCGGCCTGGTGGTCGGGGGTGTCGGGTTCTTCGGCCCGCCGCAGGGCGGCGAGGTGGAGATCGGGTACGGCATCGTGCCGTCGCGGCAGAGGCGGGGGTACGCGACCGAGGTCGTTCGGGCCATGGTGGCGGATGTGATCGACCTGGAGGGGGTGCAGACGGTGATCGCCACCGTCGACCTCGACAACGTGGCGTCGATCCGGGTCCTGGAGAAGAGCGGGATGAAGCTGTCCGGGCGGACGGAGGAGCAGGCTACGTACTTTGTAAGTCGCAGCTAGCTGGGGAGCTGGGCTAGCTGGGGAGCTGGGCTAGTGCCGTAGCTGCGCCGCGCACCCTGCCGTCACCATGCAGCTGTACCGGGCGTCCCTTCTCCGGCGACTCGTTCGTCCGATGTGCGAATACTCAACCTGCCGACACGAACGGAGACAACCCGATGCCGAAAACCGCTCGTTTCACTGTCATGTGGGAGACGCCGAGCGATCCCGAAGCGTTCGACCGCCACTACCGCGAGATCCATATCCCGCTGGGGAGGCAGCTCCCCGGACTGAGGCGCTACACGCTCAGCCGTGACGTCGTGCTGATCCGCGGCGAAGAGCCCTTGTACGTCGTCGCCGAACTCGACTGGGACGACATGGCAGCTCTCAGACGGGCGTTCGAATCGCCAGTGGGCCGCGCGACTGCGGACGACGTCGCTCAGCTCGCGCAATACGCAGCGGTGCGCAGCATGGCCTACGAGCTCGAAGACCACGTGCCCTAGCGCCGCATCAGGCTGTAATCGCCCAGCCGGGCGAACGTAACTTGCTAGGCACTAGTTCGGCTCGCTCGGCGGCAGGGAGCCGAGCATGCTGCGGTAGACGGCGATCAGGGCGGCCTTCTGGTCGTCGCCGAGGCGCGGGTCGGCGCGGATGGCGTCCTCGGTGCCGGGGATCTCCGACTGCTTGGAAGCCTGAGTACCGGCCTGCTCGCCGTCGGTGGTGACAGCGGCCTCGGTGATGGCGTCGATCAGGCCGGCCTGGGTCATGAGCGTCTCCGCGGAGACGTTCAGGGCGTCGGAGATGGCCTTGAGCACGCGGACCGAAGGCTGGTGCAGGCCCCGCTCGACCTGGCTCAGGTACGGGTTGGACAGGCTGGTCATCTCGGCCAGCTGGCGTAGTGACAGGTTGGCCCGCTTGCGCTGCTCGCGGATGAAGGCGCCGAGCGCCTCTCGCTGAGCATCCCATAGATCCGTCACGGTACGCCTTCCTGTTATGCAAACTATAGTACGCGGCAGTCCCGGTGTCCCGGAACTGCCGCGTACTGGGTCTGGATCACTTACTTGGTGCTGGTCTCGACCCCTGGGGTCAGCGAGCTGGTGGCCTTGAGGACCTCTTCGGCGAACTTGCGCTGGCTGGCCAGCAGCTGCTCGGCGAAGTCGTAGGCGCCGGCCACGACGTCTTCGGGCTTGGGCAGCTTGTCGGAGTAGGGAATCTCGACCGAGGGAACCTTGGGGGTCAGGGACTGGACGGTCTCGACCCAGGTCCTGAGCGCGTCGAGAACGGTCTCCTGGCTCTTGCGGACCGTGTTCAGGACCTCGTTCTGCACGTCCTGCGCGGGGTTGTTAGCCATCGTCGTTCTTCCTTTGCGAAGTGTTACTTGGAGTCGCCGGGGAGCAGCTGGCTGGTGGTCTTGACGATCTCGTCGGCGAACTTGCGCTGGCTGCTGAGCAGCTTCTCGGCGAACTCATAACCGCTGGCCACGACCTCCTGCGGCTTGGGCAGCTGGTCGGCGAACGGGAGGTCGACCGAGGGGATCTTCGGGGTCACGCTCTGGATGGTGTCGACCAGGGTCTTGATGGCGTCGAGGGTGATCTCCTGGCCCTTGGCCACGATGGACAGGAACTGGTCCTGGAGTTCGGCCTGGGTGCTGGTGGTGCTGGGCATTATTTTTCCTCCTGTGGATGTCTACTGCTAACTTTACCAAGCATCGCTTGACATGTCAAGCAGATGGCTTTGGTTTGCTTGATTTACTTAGCGCGAGCCTGGTGGCCGGGGCGCGGACGGCCCCAACGGGTAGATCAGCTGCCGTTGGCGCTACTGGGAGCGCGCGGAGTGGTGGCCGGCTTGGGGGTGTTGCTGGACGCGGCGGGCTTGGCCGGGGCGGTCGTTTCCTGCGTGGGCTTGGTCTCGGCGGCCTTGGTGGGGGTGGTCTTTGCCTCGGTGGGCTTTGCCTCGGTGGGCTTTGCCTCGGTGGGCTTTACCTCGGTGGGCTTGGCCGGGGTGGTCTTGGATGGAGTGGTCTTGGCCGACGCAGCCTTTGCTGCGGCGGGCTTGCGGGCCGCTGGCTTGCGGGTCGCAGGCTTGCGTGGCGTGGACTTAGCGGTCGCGGGCTTGGATGCGGCCTCGGCGGCGGGCGCGGCCTTGGCGGCGGGCGCGGCCTTGGCGGGAACGGGAGCCTTGAAGGTCGTGGCCGGGGCCTTGGCGGCCGGTGACTTGGCGGCCGGCGGCTTGGGCTCGTCCTTCACGGCGACGGCCTTCGAGGTGGTCTCGGCGACCTCGGCGTGCGTGGTGGCGCGGAGCTTCGGCACGGTAGTGGAGGCGGCCTCGCGGGTCGCGGATGCGGCCTCGCTGGTGGCCTGGGCCGTCCGGGTGGCGGCTTCTGCGACGGCCTTGGCCGTCTCGGCGATCGCGGCCTTCTCAGCTTCCACGGTCTTCGCGACCGCCTTAGCAGCCTCGTCCTTGGCGGCCTGGCGCGCGGCCGCGTCGGTCCGGACGCGCCTGGCGCTGCCTGGGAGCAGCGGCTCGGTGGCCTCCAGCACGTCCTCGGCGAACTTGCGCTGGATCGCGAGCAGGTGCTCGGCGAAGTCATAGCCGCTAGCTACGACCTCTTCCGGCTTAGGCAGCCGGTCGGTGAACGGGATGGTGACGGACGGGAGCCTGGGGAGCCGGTCCGCCAGCGGGGCATAGACGGACGACATGTCCGGGGTGACGGTCTTGACCGTCTCGACCCAGGTCTTAATCGCGCGGATCACGGTCTCCTGGCTCTTGCGCGTCGCCGCCAAGAACTCTTCGGGCAGATCCCGCGTGGGGGTGCTAGCCATAGTTTGCCTCCTGATTAACTAATGCAAACTTTACCAAGCACGGTTGGGATGTCAAGCGGGATGCTTGGCATACGAAGCATCTGCGGGCTTCGGAGGAGCGCGCCGCCTCTTTCGCGCTCTTTCGCGAGACGTGCTTCGCCCCTATAACGGGAGGTACTTCACCTCTGTACTGTGCACTCCCACGCGAGATCGCTGGCAATCGCGGTTGCGTGTGTGATGAGTCACGTTAGGGTCGCCACGGGTTATCTGGTCCGCCAGGACGGAGTCGGCCTCATCACCGGCGATGACCCGCGAGATCTCGTCGACGCGCCGCAGGCGCCCGTCCTTCGCCAGCTCGCCGAAGAGGTAGACCTCGAGCTGGCTGTTAGTGCCGTCCCGCTTGGTGACGGTGACGCGGTGCCGGTCGGCGATCCGGCCGCCGTCGCGGAGAGCCTCGATGACTTCGGCGGCTCCTCGGGGGCGTTCGACGAGTACCTCGCGACCTAGCCCGGCGGGGAAGCGCGGCAATTCGCAGCCAGCTTCCGCCGTTGCGCCGAGCACGGGCGGTTCTGAGGATGCCCCGGCCCGGCCCGGCCCGGCCAGGGCTGCGGAGGCGGAGACAGCTGAGGCCACTGATGCAGCTGAGCTACACCCGCGATCACGGAGGCGCCCTGTTTAGGGCATGAAACCCGGCAGCCATAGTGCAATAACGCCCTGAAATGCGGTTTCACGACGTCGGCTTACGGCGCTGCGAGACGGGCGGAGCTGCTGAGGTATTTGGGGCTGCGATTGCAATCCGCTGGCCTCGCTGAACCATGTGGAGCGAGAACAGCTTAGGTTTCGTTGGCGGCGTCTTGGAGCAGGGGGGAGCGGGCCAGGGCGATCACGCCGGCGGCCAGGACGGCCATGCTGATGAGCTCGGGGAGGGTGAACCAGCCGCCGCGGACGCCCTCGTGGAAGGCGAGAACGCCCCACAGCACGAGATGACCGGGTCGGCCAGGGTGAGGCCGGGCTGGGCCGCGATCAGGCCGCCGGCGTTCATGGCCGACTGGACCAGGAACATGCCGACCAGGCCGGCCGCCACCATGCCGTAGATCTCCCAGCTCGTGAACAGGCTCACGATGCCGTGCGAGAGGGTGCCGGTCATGCCCTTCATCAGGGCTGCGGTGAGCCCGAACATCGAGCCGGCCGCGATGCCGAGCAGGCCGGCCCGGTAGGCACCGCCCTGGCCGCCGGCCGGCTCACGGCGGCCGAACATCACCAGGATCAGCACCAGCAGCACGTTCAGGCTCACGCCGAGGGCCCAGCCCCACCAGTGGACGCCCCCGTTGCGGCCGGCCGACGGGGAGAACAGGAACAGCAGGCCGCCCAGGCCCGCGGTCATGGCGGCCGCGAAACCCCACTCCTGCCAGCGCATCTGCTGGCCGAACACGCGGCTGGCCAGGATCAGCGTCAGCGGCAGCTCCAGCACCAGGATGGGCTCTACCGTAGCCAGCTCGCCGAAGCCAAGTACGGTGGCCTGGAGCAGGAAGCCGAGCGTGATGGCCAGGATCCCGCCGAACCAGATCGGCTGGTGCAGCAGGCTCCCGATCAGCCGCAGACTCAGGTTCTGTTTCTGCGATACTTCGCGGTTGGCCCGGCGCTGCAGCACCGAGCTGGCCGCGTTGGCGCAGGCCGCCAGCACGGCCAGTAGGTAGCTCAGCATCGTGACCTGCTGCTACCCGCCCCTGGCGGCAAAACACATCAGTCACAGGCGTTTGGATAGGTACGTGTTTGACCAGAGGTATCTGTTCGAGGCCCGGCAGATGCAGGCGCTCTGGCTTTCCGTGCACATTCCCCTGGTCTGTTTCGGCATCGCCTTCCCGGCCCTGGTCCAAGGTCATGCTGGCCCTGTTCGCCGTGGGAGGCCACCTGCTTGCGGCCGTCCGGCCCACGGAGCGTGGACCGGACGGTCTGCCTTGCGGCGGCCGGCTTAGACGCCGACGACCGCTTCGGCCCGCGGCGCGGGTGCAGTCCGGCGCCAGGTGCGGCGCAGTAGGTGCACGCTGGCGAGCAAGGTCCACAGCACGAATACAAGCAGGGCGGGAACGGAGTCGGTGCCGAGGAAAGCTCCGTTGACCGCGAGCGCGACGGCGCTGATCGCCGCGCCGGCCGAGAGCCAGCGCGGCAGGGCACGGGTGGCGAAGGCGCCGATCGCGGTGGCCGCGCAGAACACGGCGAGCGGATAAAGGCTGAGCTCGGTCGCGCCGTCGGCGATCGCCGCGATCGCCGCGTGGAGCGGCGTGGCCGCGGCGAGGTGCGCCCGCTGGATGGCTAGCTCGGGGGCGCCGCTGCCCAGCTTCAGTCCGATGCCGACGATCCCGGCGGCCAGCGCTGCGCGGGCCAGCCAGCCGTCCGCGGCCTCGGCCTGGCGCAGCACGCTGCAGAGGTAGGCCATGAACGGGACGGCGAGGGTGAGGGCCGCGATGCCGGCGATCGCGCGCGGTCCCGAGAAGGGCTGGCTGCCGTCGCCGTTGGCGACGAAAAGAACGATGGCGAAGACGGCGCCGCTGGCCGCGCCGAGCCGGGCGAACGTGGGCTGGTTCATGGTTCGTGCCTCCGAGATAGATAAGGGTTTCGTGGCCTCCGACGCTACGAGCGCCGGCCCCGATGCGTCTTCGGCCGCGGCGGCGAACTTCGGTCCGCCGCTCGGGGGAAATCTGATTCCCCCGGCGGGCGGATGTGCACCGGGGCCTGCCCGCTGTACCGTCGTTCACATGAGGCGCCGCGTGGAGAATTTGCTGCGTAGCCCCCGGGTGCAAGGCACCGGGGACGCGCTGCTCGCCGCCTTTATGGCGGTCACTTCGGTGGTGCCGGTACTGGGTGGGGACCCGTCGTGGGGCAAGCCCAAGGAGCTGGGAGTCGCGCTGGCGTTGCTGTCCACGGTGCCGGTGGCGTGGCGGGCACGGCGGCCGCTACTCGCGGGCGCCATCGTGCTCGCGGCCAACGGTGCGTGCATCTACGCCGCCGCGCCGCAGCAGGCGGCGTTCCAGCCCTTTGTCGCACTGGTGCTGACCGCCTATTCCGTCGGCAGCCGCGCTGAGGGTCGGCGGGCCGTGTGGGTGGCGGCGGCGCTCGCGGTGGCGGCGATCCCGGTTTTCGTCGCGGCGGTCATCCACGGCCAGCAAGCCGGCAACGCCATACCGTCCTACGTCTGGCTGCTGGCCGCGTGGGCAGTCGGGCGGAGCGTGCGAAGCTGGCGCCGGAAGAGCGTGGCCTTGGAGGCCTCGAACCGCGAACTCGCTGAGCAGCGGGAACTGCAGGCGCGAGCGGCGGTAATGGTGGAGCGGGGCCGGATCGCCCGCGAGCTCCATGACGTGGTCGCGCATAACGTGTCGATGATGGTCGTCCAGGCCGGGGCGGCCGCCCGCGTGCTGCACGGAGAGCAGCCTGACGTGCGGAACGCGCTCGACGTGATCGCCATCACCGGACGCGAGACGGTCGACGAAATGCGTGCGCTGCTCGGCGTGCTCAGGTCCGACGACGGGCCGGACGCACTCAAGCCGCAGCCGGGCCTGGCCGATCTTGATCGGCTGTTCTGCGGGGTCCGCGAGGCGGGACTGCCGGTCGTGCTGCGGATTGAGGGCTCTCGGCGGCCGTTGCCGCCGGCCCTCGACCTGTCCGCTTTCAGGATCGTCCAGGAAGCCCTGACCAACACGCTGAAGCACGCCGGGCCTGCCCAGGCCCAGGTCACGGTCAGGTACGAGGACCAGGCCGTCGAGCTTGAGATCGCGGACACTGGTCGCGGGCCGTCCCGCGAGCGCGGCGCTGGCCATGGACTGGTCGGGATGCGCGAGCGGGCCGCGATGTTCGGCGGCGTGCTTGAGGCGGCGCCGGGCGCTGGCGGCGGCTTCACCGTACGCGCGCGGCTCCCGCACAGGACCTCGGCGCCCGTATGATCCGGATCCTGCTCGCCGACGACCAGGCGCTGGTCCGGGGCGGCTTCCGGCTCATCCTCGACGGCGAGCCCGACATCGAGGTCGTCGCCGAGGCGGCCGATGGGGAGCAGGCGGTCGCCAGTGCGCTGGAGACCAAGCCTGACCTGATCCTGATGGACATCCGGATGCCCGTGCTGGACGGGATCGAGGCCACCAGGCGGCTGGTCCCGCAGCTCGGCACCACCCGAGTGGTGATACTGACGACATTCGATCTCGACGACTACGTCGTGGACGCATTCCGGGCCGGCGCGGCCGGCTTCTTGCTCAAGACCGCTCCGCCGGCTCAGCTGGTCGCCGCCGTGCGGACGGTCCACTCCGGCGACGCGTTGCTCACCCCGTCGAGCACCCGCAGGCTGATCGAGCAGTTCGCCAGGCCGGCTAGCCCGTCCCCCGAGCTCGGCGCGCTGACGGCCCGCGAACACGACGTGCTGCGCCTGCTCGCGCGCGGCCTCACCAACGCGGAGATCGCCGGGCAGCTCGTCGTTGAGCCGTCGACCATCAAGTCACACGTCGCGAGCCTGCTAGCCAAGCTGGGGCTGCGCGACCGGGTCCAGGCGGTGGTGTTCGCCTACGAAAACGGGCTCGTGCGACCCGGGTGCTGAGAACCCGCAGGGGTGGACGGCGCTTTCATCCCGGGATCCGGCTGGGGACCCCGCCGGTGGGTCCGTGACGGTGGCATCATGACCGGGTGGACGGCGCCTTCATCCCCGGGATCCGGCTGGCGGGCGAGTTCTGCGCCGAGGCGGTGCGGCCGCTGCTGGACCGGGAGTTCCCCGGGCTGCGATACGCGGCGGCCTTGCTGGGGCCGGGATCGGAGGTGCTCGGCTTGGACACCGCGCGGTCCGCCGATCACGACTGGGGTCCGCGGCTGCAGGTGTTCCTGGCCGACGCGGACGCCGGGGCGCGGGCGGGCGCGGTGGACGCGATGCTGGGC
>JBAPYC010001251.1:0-7906 GCA_049284535.1 Streptosporangiaceae bacterium | reverse complement strand
GGGACGGCCGGACCATCATCGGGCACGACGGGGACACCGTCGGCCAGTCTGCCTACCTGCGGATAGACCCGGAGACAGGGGTGGCCGCGTGCCTGCTCACCAACTCGGCCGAGTCGCAGACCCTGTGCCAGGGCTTGTTCAGCGAGGTGTTCTCAGACCTCTCGGGAGTCACCATGCCGGGCGCGCCCGGCCCGGCGGATCCGGCGGTGGTCCCGGATACCGAATGCGCCCGGCACGCCGGGCGCTACGAGCGCACCTCCCGGCGGTTCGACATCCGCGTTCGCGACGGGCAGCTGCTCCTGATGGTGACCATGACCGGCAACCTGGCCTCGCTGATCGAGTCCGAGCCGGAAGAGCTGGTCCTGCGCCCGGCCGACGCCTCGGGCCGCCGGTTTGTCGTGCGGTCGCATGAGGCTGACCCCTGGACTCCGCTCAGCTTCGGCGAGCTGGCCGACGGAACGCCCTACCTGTTCATGGGCGGCCGGATAACACCCCGGGTCCGCGGCTAGTTTTCCCGCTGATCCGCACATCTGACTACAGCAATTTCTAAGTTTTCAGCGCAACCAGCGCTTGCTGCAGCCGCTGCCATTTCCCCGCCGGCCAGCCGCGGAAACCAACGTGCTGGATAGGTGAGTGGTGCATAGGTGACGGGAGAATAAACGCGGCGCACTGCCGTGCTGGAAGCGCGGTACCTCTATATGTCGCGCAGTTTTGGCCGCCGGCATCCTGTCGCGGGCGGCAAAGGCGCAGAACGGGGCCAGGTCCGTCCAGGATCGGGCTCTCAGTCCCGGTCGCTGCGGCTCTCGTGCCGCCAGTTCTGGCCGAGCTCGTTGTCGTGCAGCCTGCGGAGCTGGTGCGCGTAGTGGTCCAGCCGGTCCGCTGCCTGCTCCATCTCGTGGAAGTCGTGGCCATGATCCCGGGCCGCGGTCTTCTCCTCGGCCCGCTTGCGCACGATATGCAGCTCCTCCCGGCTCAGCTCGACGATCTTGGCCAGGGTCTCCTCGAGATCTGCCACCGCGCTCATCCTTCTTTGGCCTGCTCTGGCCTTCTTTGGTCTTCCTTAGCTGGCATGCCGCAAGCTCGCGACCGAGCCTACGGCATATGTCCCAAGAGGAGAGGCCGAGGTAACCCACTTCCAGCTGTGAGAGCCAGGCCCGGCGGCGGTGGTCACCAGGCCGTCCCGGTACCCGTAGGGTGTTCGGGTGAAGCCGTTCCTGCTGCTGTCCATCCGCGCCGAGGACGCCGCTGCCGACAACGAGTACGAGTCGTTCCTGTCGCTGGGCGGGCTGGCCGAGGGGCAGTTGCGCCGGACGCGCCTGGAGCAGCACCCCCTCGGCCCGGTCGACCTGCGGGACTGGTCCGGGATCCTGCTGGGCGGCGGCCCGTTCAATTTCAGCGACGCCGAGGACCTGAAGACGCCGGTGCAGCGGCGCGTGGAGAGGGACATCCAGACCCTGCTTGACCAGGTGGTCCAGGCCGGCTTCCCGTTCCTCGGGGCCTGTTACGGCATCGGCGCGCTCGGCCGTCACCAGGGCGCGGTGGTTGACCGGCAGTTCGCCGAGCCGGTCGGTGCGGTCCGGGTCACGCTGACCGGGGCCGGACGCCAGGATCCGCTGTTCGGCGCGCTGCCCGCCTGCTTCGACGCCTTCACCGGGCACAAGGAAGCGGTCAGCCGCCTGCCCAGCCA
This sequence comes from Streptosporangiaceae bacterium, assembly GCA_049284535.1. Classification (GTDB taxonomy): domain Bacteria; phylum Actinomycetota; class Actinomycetes; order Streptosporangiales; family Streptosporangiaceae; genus Palsa-504. The sequence goes on along the minus strand of JBAPYC010001251.1, from coordinate 6,219 downwards.
GGCCGTCCTGCTGGCCAGCTCGGAGCGCTGCCCGGTACAGGCGTTCCGGATCGGCACCAACATCTACGCCACCCAGTTCCACCCCGAGCTCGACATGACCGGGCTGCGCACCCGGCTCGAGGTCTATAAGTACGCCGGTTACTTTCACCCGGACCAGGCCGACGAGATCCGGGAGCAGGCGGCCCGCCACGACGTGAGCTCGGCTCCCACCGTCCTGCGCGGCTTCACCCAGCGCTACGGCCAGGTCATGGCCGGCGCGGAGACCACGCACTGAGCCCTGCCGCGGGCGAGACGATCTCGCTTGTCGCCCTGCTGGCCGTGCTGGCCTGGGCCGTGACCAGGCCGCGCGGCTGGCCGGAGGCGGTCGCCGCCGTCCCGGCCGCCGTGATCTTGATCGCCGCGGGCGCCATCGGTGGCCGGGACGCCGTCACCGAGGCCCGGCAGCTGGGTCCGGTGATCGGTTTCCTGGCTGCCATCTTGGTGCTGGCCCAGCTGTGTGACGACGACGGCGTGTTCCGTGCCTGCGGCGGGTGGATGGCCCGGATCGGCGCGGCCAGCCCAGGCCGGCTGCTGGCGACGGTGTTCGGCGTGGCCGCGGTGACCACGGCCGTGCTCAGTCTGGACGCCACCGTGGTGCTGCTCACCCCGGTCGTCTTCGCCACCGCGACCCGGCTGCAGGTGCGGGCCCGGCCGCACGTGTACGCGTGCACGCGTGCACGCAGGAGCGTGCTCGCCGTTCTGCTCGGCGTCAACATCGGCCCCAACCTCACCTACACCCGATCGCTGGCCACCCTGCTGTGGCGCCGCGAGCTGCAAAAGCACGGGTCGGCGCCGGATCTGCGGGAATTTACCCGGCTGGGACTGCTCACCGTGCCCGCCGGGCTGGTCGTCACGGTCCTGGCTCTGTGGGCCGGACTGCGCCTGCTGGGAGGCTGATCACCATGTCCGCGGTGCCCGGACGCGGGCTTGCTGGTACTGACCTGGGACGGCGACCGGACGCGGCTAGGGCGGCACCATGCCCCCACCGCCACATCACTCTCACCCCCGGGCCACTGACCCGCGAAACCCGGACACGGCACGCGACTGCGCGTAGCATCTCCTTCACGAACCGTAGCGAAGGGTAGTCACACGTGGCTGAAATGATCAGCGAAGCTCGCATCGTCGCGCTTGACCGGGTGCGGCCAGGTGAGATGGCTGACCGCAGCGGCGAGCTACTGGACATCGTCTACGGCTGGGCCGATTTCGCGAAGCTGCGCAAGCTGGTCAGCAGGCAGTGCGATGCCGCAGGCCTGGCCGGTTCGCGGCTGGACGACTTCGTGCTGGCCGTGCATGAGATCTCGGCCAACGCCATCGTGCACGCGGGCGCGGGAGGACGGCTGGTACTGCGGCGGGTGGCCAGCGGGCTTCGCTGCCTGATCACGGACACCCCGGCCCCGGGCACGGCCTGCCCGGCGCCCCGGCCGGCCGACCTGCACGACGTGACCGGCGACGGCGACCCGGACGCCCCGGCCGAGCCGATCGGCGCCGACAGCGGCCGCGGACTGTGGCTGGCCGCCACGCTCGCCGACGAGCTGCGCATCACCTCCGGGCCGGACGGCATCGTCGTCTCGCTGTACATGCGGCTGGAGTAACCGGCAAGGCTGGTCCCCGGCCGGAGCCGGGGACCAGCCGGGTCGCCTTATTACGAGGCGCACTCCGTGACCGTGAGCGGCTTGCCGCCCGGCGCCAGCGTGACAGGCACGCTGATGTCGTGGGTGGTACCGCCACTGGTGTACGAGATAGCGACGTCCACGCTGGCCGACCCCAGTCCCGCGGGTGTGATCGTCGCGCCAGCCTGGATGGGCGAGGTGCAGCCTGGCGGCAACGCGGGCGTGATGACCGGTGCGGTCAGCCCGTTGACGCTGACGTTGGCCGTCACCGTGAGGTCCGACACGCCCGACAAGGTGTAGCAGTTGCCGTTAATGCAGGTCACCGATGAGCCGCCCGTGCCGGGAACGGTGACGCTGACCGGAGCCGTCACCCTGATCAGGGACTGCGCGGAGGCTACTCCGGGGACCAGGGCCATGCTGCCCGCCGCCGCGACCGCCAGTAGGCCAGGGCGCATCATGAATCGTCCTCGCATTGTCTGCTTGCTGCCTTTCCCGGGAGAAGAGAACATCAGCCGGTAGGCCGACGCCAGGAAACCCGAGGTAAAGACTCTAAGTAATCGACTGATTACTCTGAGTAATTTATGACTCGGCAGCCGCTAGCCCAACATCGGGACCGACATCTTTGGCCAGGTTGTTTGACCTCGCTGTTTGACCTCGCCCCTGGGGCCGCCCGGAGGCTGGATGCACCGGGCACCGAGCCCGGCATGAGGAGTCACAGGTGGAGCTGATGACCAGCGGGGCATTCGCCCGGGCTTCCGGGCTGTCACGCAAAGCGCTGCGCCTGTACGACGAGCTGGGGTTGCTGCCGCCCGCCCGGGTGGACCCGGCGTCGCAGTACCGGTTCTACGAGCCGGCCCAGCTGGAGCAAGCCCGGCTCGTGGCCTGGCTGCGCCGGCTGGGCATGCCGCTGGCCACGATCCGCGCGGTGAGCACGATGGCGTCCGACCAGGCTGCCCGCGAGCTGGCCGCCTACTGGGACCGGATCGAGGCCGAGACCGCGGCGCGGCGCGAGCTCGCCACGTTCCTCATCGGCTACCTGTCGGGAAAGGACACGGGCATGGGTGAAGACTCCAGGACCCTTACGGTCCGGTACGCGGTGCAGTCAGACATCGGCCTGCAGCGCGAGGACAACGAAGACGCCGCTTACGCCGGCGCCCGGCTGCTGGCGGTGGCGGACGGCATGGGCGGCCATGCGGCGGGCGAGGTAGCCAGCGCGGCCGTCATCGACGCGCTGCGGCCGCTGGATACCCAGGTTCCGGCGGGCGAGATGCTCAACGCGCTGGACCACGCCGTGCGGCGGGCTAACACCACGCTGCGGGACATCGTGCAGGCCAACCCCGCGCTCAGCGGGATGGGCACCACGCTGACCGCGCTGCTGTGGTCCGGTTCGCAGCTGGGGCTGGTGCATATCGGCGACTCGCGCGCCTACCTGGTCCGGGACGGGGAGCTGTTCCAGATCACCCAGGACCACACGCTGGTCCAGTCCCTGCTGGACGACGGCAAGATCACCCCCGCGGAGGTGGACTCCCACCCGCAGAGCATGCTGCTGCTCCGGGCGCTGTCCGGCGACAAGAACTTCGAGCCGGACCTGCAGCTTCGCCAGGCCAGGCCCGGTGACCGGTACCTGCTCTGCTCTGATGGCCTGCACCGGGTGGCCGACGCTGACGCCATCGCCCGGGTCCTGCTCACCGTGCAGGACCCGGATCAGGCCGCCCGGGACCTGGTCGCGCTGGCCATGGACGGCGGCGCGCCGGACAACATCACCTGCATCGTGGCCGACGTCGCCGGGGCCGAGGGCACCGGGTAGGCGGCCCTAGCTGGCGGCGCGGCCAGACACCGGACGGCGGCGGACAGACGGGTCGGTGAGCGCGGGCGGCTGCCAGCCGTCGTCGGGGGCATTCAGCGTCACGCCCGGCGGCACGATCTGGTCGATGCGATCCAGGATGTCGTCGTCCAGATGCACGTCCGCACCGTCCAGCAGGTCGGTGAGCTGGTCCATGGTCCGCGGGCCGATGATGGCCGAGGTCACGCCGGGGTGGGCCACCACGAACGCCGTGGCCAGATGGGTCAGCGAGCAGCCCGCGTCGGCGGCGATCTTGATGAGCTCCTCGACGGCGTCGAGCTTGGCCGCGTTGCCCGGGAGCGCCGGGTCGAAGCGCTGCGGCAGCCGCCGGGCCCGGCCTGTGGTCATGTCCACGCCCGTGTCCTTGCGGTAGCGGCCGGTCAGCCAGCCGCCAGCCAGCGGGCTCCAGGCGATCGCGCCCATGCCGTACTTCTGGCACGTGGGCAGGACGGACCGCTCGATGCCCCGGACGAAGATCGAATAGGGCGGCTGCTCACAGCGGAACCGGACGTGCCCGCGGGCCTGGGCCACCCACTGAGCCTCCACGATCTGCTCGGCCGGGAACGTGGAGGAGCCGATGGCGCGAACCTTGCCGCTGCGCACCAGGTCGGACAAGGCGGACAGGGTCTCGTCGATGTCGGTGTCCGGGTCGGGACGGTGTATCTGATAGAGGTCGACGTAGTCGGTCTGCAGGCGGCGCAGGCTGTTCTCCACCTCGCGGACGATCCAGCGCCGCGAGTTGCCGCGCATGTTGGCGTCCTCACCCATGGCGCCGTGCGCCTTGGTGGCCAGGACCACGTCGTCACGCCGGTCGCGCAGGGCCTGGCCGACGATCTCCTCGGACTCCCCCGCCGAGTACACATCGGCGGTGTCGACGAAGTTGATGCCGCCGTCCAGCGCGGCGTGGATGATCCGGATGCTGTCCTGGTGATCGGGATTGCCCCACGCGCCGAACATCATCGCGCCGAGGCAGTAGGGGCTCACCTTGATCCCGGTCCCGCCGAGCGTCCGCATCCGCATGTGCCGCCTTCTTCCGATCGGTAGTGGCCGGCCGGCCGGTTCCATCCTATTTGCGGGCGGCCTCAGCCGAAGAAGTCGGCCATGGTGGGCGCGAAGGGGACGTCAATGACGAATCGCGACAGGTGGCGGGCCGGGTAGTACACCGCCACCCGGGCCCGGTCGCCGCACAGGACCTCGAGCCGCTGCGACCGGTGGCCCGAGAACCGGTACCGGCGCTCACCATGGCAGTCGGCGCCGGTGGCCGGGTCCTGCCAGTGGACGTAGACGACGTAGCTGATCAGGCCGGGCCCGCGGCCCGATACCGCACACTGCCGGTCGAGCCGGTCCACGGTGGCCCGGACGCTGACGCCCGCGGCGCGCAGCCGGCGCAGCCGCGCCTCCTGCAGCCAGGTGCGGGCTTTGTGCCCCGCGGACAGTCCGGCCGCAACTCCCCCGGCCAGCCCGATGAGCACGATGACCGGGCTGGCCGGCGTCCGCCCGGTTATGGCCCGGTCCAGGTAGGCGGCCGCGACCCCGCCCGCGGACAGCAGCGCGAGCACGATCGCGGCCTGGATCAGCCCCCAGAGCAACCCGACGAGCACGCGCCGGGTCCCGGCAACGGTCACGGTCTGGACCTGCGCTTTGGTCGGCATGGCCACCGGCTTCGGGATCGGCGATAACGGGCTAACCCGTACTACGCGGCGGGCCGGGGCCGCGGATCACCCTTCCGCCAAACTCTTCAGCGCCCGGCGCGCGAAGACGTCCAGGGCGGCGCTGTGCACGCTGGCGGCCAGCACCGCGATCCCGGCCGGCCGGCCCGGCCCGTCGGCCACGGCCAGGAAGGCGCCGAACCCACCGGTGCCGCCGTTGTGCCAGGCCAGGGTTCCGGCCTTGGTCGTCTCCAGCATCCACCCAAGGCCGGCCGGCCGCACCGGCTGGCCGGCGGTGTGCGACGTGCGGCTGAGCCGGATGGCCTCGCCCAGCTCGGTCCGGTCCGGTCCGGGTCGAGCTGGGCCCGCACGAAGGCTTCCAGGTCGGCCGCGCAGGACACCAGCGCCCCCGCGGCGGGCAGGGCAGTGGAGTCCCAGTACGGCACGGGCAGGCCGGCCCGGTCGTGCCCCCGGGCCGTGCCGGAGTCGGGCTCGACGCCGGTGGCGGTCAGGCCGAGCGGCAGGCAGATACGCTGCCGGACCAGGTCAGGCCAGCTGATCCCGGCCGCCGCGGCCAGGGCCGCACCGAGCAGCTGGTAGCCGAGGTTGGAATACCGGAACCCGCCCTGGGCGCCGGGCGGGTACCGATCCAGGGCCGCGGTGGCGCGGGCCAGGCCGATGCCGCGGTAGGGATCAGGGTCGGCGGTCAGGACCCGGGCCGTCATCCGCAGGCCCGGCACGAGCCGGGGCAGGCCCGAGGTGTGGGTGGCCAGGGCGCGCAGCGTCACGGACCCGCCGGCCCGTTCGGGCAGTCCCAGCAGGGTGCCCAGTGTGATCTCCAGGCCGGTCTCTCCCCGGACTACCATGTCGGCCAGGATCAGCCCGGTGAAGACCTTGGTGACCGAGCCGATCTCGAAGCGGGTGGCCCGGGTGACCGCGAGGCCGGGCCGGCCGCTGCGGCCCGCGCCCGAATGGGCGGCGCGCAGCTCCCCGGGGCGGTCATTATCCCCGGTCACGAGCACGGCGGCGGAGCCGACCGGGCCAGCCGCGGCTAGCGCAGCGGCGGCCAGGGCCGCCG
>JBAPYC010001250.1:0-3735 GCA_049284535.1 Streptosporangiaceae bacterium | reverse complement strand
GACCAGGACCGTCCGGGCCGGGCCTCGCAGCACCCGCCTGACCGAGACCGAGTACGCGGTGCTCGCCACCCTGCTGGATCAGCCCGGGCGGGTGATCTCCCGGGGCCGGCTGCTGGCCGCGGCCGGTCGCGGCAAGGCCGGCCCCCGGGCGGCCGACGTCTACATCGCCCAGCTCAGGGGCAAGCTCGGGCCTGCTGCGGCGATCAGGACGGTGCGCGGCGCCGGGTACGCCATTGACCTGTGACAAAGTGGGACACGGAGTTCATTAAAGGGGGGCAGTACGCCCGGGGACCGGGCCGCCGGACTACGATCGGTGGCGCAACAGTACCGATATGAGGAGACGAGCGAACCGCGTGAGTGTGCTCGACGAGATCCTAGACGGCGTGCGTGCCGATCTCGCCGAACGGCAGCAGCGCTTCTCTCTTGATCACCTGAAGGAGATGGCCCGGCGCGCGCCGTCGCCGCTGGATGCCATGGCCGCGCTGAAGGCCGAGGGTGTCAGCGTTATTGCCGAGGTCAAGCGGGCCAGCCCTTCCCGGGGGAAGATGGCGGCCATCGACGATCCGGCCGCGCTGGCCGCGGAATACGAAGCCGGCGGCGCCAAGGTGATCAGCGTGCTGACCGAGGAGCGGCGCTTCGGCGGGTCCCTGGATGACCTGGACGCGGTGCGCCGGGCCGTGCAGGTGCCGTTGCTCCGCAAGGACTTCATCGTCAGCTCCTACCAGCTCTGGGAGGCCCGGGCCCACGGCGCTGACGTGGTCCTGCTGATCGTGGCCGCGCTCGAGCAGAGCGCCCTGGTCTCGCTGGTCGAGCGGGCGGTCTCGATCGGCCTGCTGCCGCTGGTGGAGATCCATGCCGACGCCGAACTCGACCGGGCCCTGGAGGCGGGTGCGACCGTGATCGGTGTCAACGCGCGTAACCTAGGTACGCTTAAGGTGGACCGCGACATCTTCGGCCGGCTGGCCAGCCGCATCCCGGAGGGCATCGTCAAGATCGCCGAATCGGGCATCCGCGGCCCGCGTGACCTGCTCGCTTATGCCTCGTGCGGCGCCGACGCTGTTCTCGTCGGCGAAAGCCTGGTCACCGAGAAGGACCCGCGCTGCGCCGTCGCCGACCTGGTGACCGCGGGCTCGCACCCCGCACTGCGAGGAGAACGAGGATGACCGACACCGTCGCCGATCAGGCCCGGTCGCACCACCGGCCGCACCCAGGTCCGGCCGAGCCCGATATCTCGCCCGTCCCGGACGCCGCCGGGCACTTCGTGGTGGGCGCGATCGGCGTCGCCGCGGACGGCGGGGCCAGCGAGCATCCCGGCGTCGCCTACGGCGGCCGGTTCGCCCCGGAGTCCCTGATGGCCGCGCTGGACGAGCTGTCCACGGCCTACGAGCTGGCCCGCCGTGACCCGGCCTTCCGGGCCGAGCTCGACGGCCTGCTGCGCGGCTATGCCGCCCGCCCGACGCTGCTCACCGAGGCGAAGCGGTTCGGCGAGAAAGCCGGCGGCTGCACGATCCTGCTCAAGCGTGAGGACCTCACCCACACCGGCTCGCACAAGATCAACAACGTGCTGGGCCAGGTGCTGCTGGCCCGGCGGATGGGCAAGACGCGGGTCATCGCGGAGACCGGAGCCGGCCAGCACGGCGTGGCCACCGCGACCGCCTGTGCCCTGCTCGGCCTGGACTGCGCGGTCTACATGGGCGAGGAGGACACCCGCAGGCAGGCGCTGAATGTGTCCCGGATGCGGATGCTCGGGGCCGAGGTCATCCCGGTCACGACGGGTACCCGCACGCTCAAGGACGCCATGAACGAGGCGTTCCGCGACTGGGTGACCACAGTGGCCACGACGCACTACTGCATCGGCTCGGTCGGCGGCCCGCATCCGTTCCCCATGATGGTGCGGGACTTCCAGCGGGTGATCGGCCTGGAGGCACGCGAGCAGGTGCTGGAGACCACCGGGCGGCTGCCCGACGCGGTGATCGCCTGTGTGGGTGGCGGCTCCAACGCCATCGGCCTGTTCCACGCCTTCATCCCGGAGAAGGGCGTCCGGCTGATCGGCTGCGAAGCCGGCGGCGACGGCCTGTCCAGCGGCCGGAATGCGGCCACGCTTACCGCCGGCTCGTCCGGCGTGCTGCACGGCATGCGCACCTTCGTGCTGCAAGACGACGAGGGCCAGACGCTCGGCACCCACTCCATCTCGGCCGGCCTGGACTACCCCGGAGTCGGCCCCGAGCACGTCTGGCTGATGGAGACGGGCCGCGCCGAGTACCGCGCGGTGACCGACGCACAGGCCATGGAGGCGTTCTCGGTGCTGTGCCGGACCGAGGGCATCATCCCGGCCATCGAGTCCGCGCACGCGCTGGCCGGCGCGCTCCAGGTCGGCCGCGAACTCGGTCCTGACGGCCTGATCGTGGTCAACCTGTCCGGTCGCGGTGACAAGGACGTCGACACCGCTTCGGCGTGGTTCGGGGTGTGAGCCGCGTGCCCAGTGCTGCTAACCCCAGTGTTGCTAACCCCCGTGCTGCCAACCCCAGCGCCGTCACCGAGGCCTTCGGCAAGGCCAGCGCCGACAACCGCGCCGCCCTGGTCGCCTACCTGCCAGCCGGCTTCCCCTCGGTCCAGGGTGCCATCGAGGCGGCCACGGCCATAGCCGAGGCCGGGGCGGACGTCATCGAGGTCGGTCTGCCGTACTCCGATCCGCTGATGGACGGGCCGGTCATCGCCGAGGCGGTGCAGCGGGCGCTGACCGCCGGGACCCACGTCGCCGACGTGCTCCGCACCGTCGAGGCCATCGCCGCGGTGGGCGTGCCCGCGCTGGTCATGACCTACTGGAATCCGGTCGAGGCGTACGGCGTGTCCGCCTTCGCCCGCGACCTGGCCGCGGCGGGCGGTTCCGGGCTGATCACCCCGGACCTGACCCTGGAGGAGGCGGACGCCTGGCTGGACGCCTCCGATACCTATGACCTGGACCGGGTATTCCTGGTCGCGCCGAGTTCCACCGACGAGCGGATCGCCAGGATCGCCGGGACCTGCCGCGGCTTCGTCTACGCCGCTTCGCTGATGGGCATCACCGGGACCAGGGACGCGGTCAGCGGCGACGCGTCCGGCCTGGTCAAACGAGTTCGCCAGCACACTCACCTGCCCGTGGCGGTCGGCCTCGGCGTCAGCAACGGCGTGCAGGCGGCCCAGGTGGCGGAGTTCGCGGACGGCGTGATCGTCGGCTCGGCCTTTGTCCGCCGCCTGCTCGAGGCGCCCGGCGGCGCCGAGGGTATCGCCGGTGTCAGGACGCTGACCTCGGAGCTGTGCGAGGGAGTCCGCCGAAAGCTCGGCTCCTAGCTTGCCGTCCGGGCAGACGATATAGGGGCCCGAGGGTGCCGCTCGCGTCGATACCGAGTCCCGGCCACGCGGCCTGGCACTTCGGGCCAGTCCCGGTCCGGGCCTACGCGCTGTGTGTGATCGCCGGGATCCTTATCGCGGTACTGGTGACCGAGCGGCGGTACCGGCGCTCCGGCGGGCGCCCAGGGGTCATCCTTGACGTGGCCGCGTGGGCCATCCCGTTCGGCCTGACCGGCGCGGTAGTCCACGCTGTGCTGCTGGATGCCGGGCATGACTTCGGTCACGCCTACCGCCTCTGGCACGCCGCCACCGCCGGCGTCGGCGCCATCGGTGTCCCCGGTGCGGTCGCGCTCGGCGCGGCCGGGGCGTGGATCGCCTGCCGGCGGGCCGGAGTCGCGCTCGGCC
>JBAPYC010001249.1:0-7821 GCA_049284535.1 Streptosporangiaceae bacterium | reverse complement strand
GGCCGAGGTCTGCGGCGCGGTGGACTACTCCTACCGGCGCCCCTCGCGACGGGCCTCGGTGGCCGGGCCGGTCGTGCTGCCGGCCCTGCGCCGGCCCGTGCCCGAGGTGGCCGTGGTCTGTGACTGCTCGGGCAGCATGACGTCCGAGCTGCTCGCGATGGTGCTGGCCGAGGTGGAAGGCTTGCTGCGCAGCCTGGGGCTGGCCCGGCAGGTCCGCGTGCTGGCCTGCGACACCTCGGTCGGGCCGGCCCAGCGGGTGACCTCGGCCCGCCAGGTTCAGCTGGTCGGCGGGGGCGGGACCAACATGGGCGCGGGTATCGCCGCGGCCGCCGCACTGCGGCCCCGGCCGCTGGTGACGGTCGTGCTCACCGACGGGTACACGCCCTGGCCGCCGGAGCCGCCCAAGGGCATGCGGGTCGTGGTCGGGCTGCTCGGCGCACAGGCGCCGGCGGCGCCGGCGTGGGCCCGCGCAGTTCGGGTCGAGCCGGATTTATCACCCCCCGGGCGGGTAGCGTCGGGGGATGGCGATCCGACCTATCAGGCTGTTCGGCGATCCGGTGCTGAGTACCCCGGCTGAGCCGGTGCACGATTTCGACCGGTCACTGCGCAAGCTGGTCAAGGACCTGACCGAGACGCTCCGGGACGTCGGCGGCGCCGGGCTGGCCGCGCCGCAGATCGGCGTGGGACTCCGGCTCTTCGCCTACAACGTGAACGGGCAGCGCGGCTACCTGGTGAACCCGTCGCTGAGCTTCCCCGACTCCGAGGAACAGGACGGCGAGGAGGGCTGCCTGTCGCTGCCGGGCATCTACTTCGACGTGCGGCGGCGGCAGAACACGGTGGCCCGCGGCTTCACCGACCGCGGCGACCCAGTACAGCTGGTGGGCACCGCCGTCATGGCCCGCTGCATCCAGCACGAGACCGACCACCTGGACGGCATCTTGTTCATCGACCGGATGGACGACGAGACCAGGAAGGCCGCCATGCGGGCCATCCGGCAGGCGCCGTGGAGCGGCCTCGCTCCGGGCGGCCCACCTGACTCGGGGGCGTCTGGTTCGGCGGGTGCCGGCGGGCGCCGGCCAGCGTTCCGGATCAGCCCGCACCCCCTGTTCGGCCAGGCGCGCTGAGGGCTGTCACCGGCGCGGAACGCGGGCCCAGGACACGGGGCCCAGGACACGGGGCCCAGAACACGGGGCCCAGGACACGGGACAGAGTGTCCGGAAATGTCACTGGCCGGTGTCAGCATGTAGCCATGAGACCAGCACTGAAGGCGGGGCTGCTGCCGCTGTGGCGGGACCGGGACACGCTGCAGTTCGGCGTGGATCCGCGCCGGGCCGTCGCGCTGCGGGGCCTGGGCCAGGCCGCGGCCGTGGTCAGCCTGCTCGACGGCAGCCGGGATCGCTATGCGCTGATTGCCACCGCGGAGGCGTACGGCGTCCCGCCCGAGGCGACCGACCGTGTGCTGCGCACGCTGGCCGCGGCCGGGGTGCTCGATGACTTCCCGGCCCGGCTGCACGCCTCGCTGCCCGGGCGACTGCGGGCCCGGCTAGCTCCGGAACTGGCCGCCGCGTCGCTGGCGTACGCGGACGGGGACGGCGGCGCCCGCACGCTGGCCCGCAGGCAGGGCGCGTTCATCCGGGTCCACGGGGCGGGCCGGACCGGCGCCTGTGTGGCCAGCTTCCTCGCCGCCTCAGGCGTGGGCCACGTCACCTGCGCCGACAACGGGCCGGCCGAGCCGGCCGACCTGGCGCCGGCCGGACTGGTGCTGGCCGATCTGGGCCAGCCCCGGCAGGCGGGCGCCGCGCGGGCCGTCGAGCGTGTCGCACCCGAGGTCAGGACGGGCGACGACGGGACCACGCCAGATCTGGTGATCCTTACCGGGCGGATACTGCCCGACCTGACCGACGCGCTGGCGCGGGACCGGGTGCCGCACCTGGCCCTGCGGACCGCCGAGGCAATCGGGGTGGTGGGACCGCTGGTCCGGCCGGGTGGTTCGGCCTGCCTGCGGTGCGTGGACCTGCACAAAGCCGCCGCCGATGGGCAATGGCCGAAGGTCCTGGCCCAGGCCACCTTCACCCGGTCACAGCCCGAGGCGTGCGACACCGTGCTCGCGGCCATGACCGCCACGCTGGCCACGGCCCAGGCACTGGCGTTCATCGACCGGCCGGGCACGATCCCGGTGACCGCGAATGGCACGCTCGAGGTGGTGCTGCCCGACTGGCAGTGGCGGCGCCGGACCTGGCCGCCGCACCCCATGTGCGGCTGCGGCGCCGTGGGGTCGCTGAGAGCACGCGGTGCGTTAAGGCACCGGCGGTACCGTTCGCACCGGGGAGTAGGAGACAATTAAAGAGTGAACGATGTCCCTAATAACCCGGTGGCCCGGGCCGCGAAGATGGCCAGGTTGCCGATTGGTCTGGCGGGGCGTACGGCGATTGGGGTCGGCAAGCGGATCGGCGGGCGGCCGGCCGAGGTCGTGGCGCAGGAGATACAGGAGCGTACGGCCGACCAGATCTTCCGGGTGCTGGGCGAGCTCAAGGGCGGCGCCATGAAGCTCGGCCAAGCGCTGTCGATTTTCGAGGCGGCACTTCCGCCCGAGATCGCCGGGCCTTACCGGGCCACGCTGACCAAGCTGCAGGAGGCCGCGCCGCCGCTGCCGGCCCGCAGCGTGCACCAGGTGCTGGCCAAGGAGCTGGGCGAGGACTGGCGGGAGAACTTCGTCGAGTTCAACGACACCCCGGCCGCGGCAGCGTCCATCGGCCAGGTCCACGAGGCCATCTGGCACGACGGCCGCCAGGTCGCGGTCAAGATCCAGTACCCGGGCGCGGGCCGCGCGCTGATCAGCGACTTCAACCAGCTGAGCCGGGCCGGCCGGCTGTTCGGCCTGCTGATGCCGGGGCTGGAGGTCAAGCCGCTGCTCGAAGAGCTCAGGGACCGCGTCACCGAGGAACTCAACTACGAGCTCGAGGCGATGTCCCAGCAGATGTTCGCCGACGCCTACCGCGACGACCCGGACATCTTCGTACCCGACGTGGTCATGGGCACCGACCAGGTGCTGGTCTCGGAATGGATGGACGGCACGCCGCTGTCGAAGGTCATCAGCGACGGGAGCAAATCCGACCGTGACCGGGCAGGCATCCTGCTCGTTCGGTTCTTGTTCTCTGGTCCTTCCCGGGCCGGCCTGCTGCACGCTGACCCGCATCCGGGGAACTTCCGGCTGCTCGACGACGGGCGGCTCGGCGTGCTGGACTTCGGCGCGGTCGACCGGCTGCCGGGCGGGCTGCCGCCGTTCTTCGGGCGGCTGCTGCGGATCATGCACGACGACGACGCCGATGTCACCGAGGTGGAACGCGAGCTGCGCGCCAACGGGTTCCTGCGGCCGGACATCGACGTGGACCTGGACGCGCTGCACGCGTTCCTGGCCCCGATGGCCGAGCCGTCCAAGGTCGAGTCGTTCAAGTTCACCCGCGAGTGGCTGCGCGACGAGGCCGCCCGCGTCACCGACCTGCGGACCAGCAACATCACCCGCAAGTTCAACCTGCCGCCGTCCTACGTGCTCATCCACCGGGTCACCACGGCCGGGATCGGCGTGCTGTGCCAGCTGGAGTGCGAGGGCGAGTTCCGGGCCGAGATGCTCAAGTGGATACCGGGCTACCTTGACGAGCCCGCGGCGCTGGAGGCAGGCGACGGGCCGGCCGAGGGCAGCCCGGCCCAAGACGACGGGGAGCAGACAGCGTGAATCCGTTCGGGCAGGCCGTGCTGGCGCGGGACATGACCGCCATGGCGGGGCTGCTGCACCCGGACGCCACCTTCCACAGCCCGGCGGTGTTCCGGCCCTACGAGGGCCGGGACGCCGTTCTGCTGGTGCTGTCCGCGGCGGCGCGGACCATCGGGGACTTCAGCTACACCGCCGAGGCCAGTGGGCCCGGCGTCGACGTGCTGAAGTTCCGCGGCCGGGTCGGCAATTATGAGCTCGAGGGCGTCGACATCGTGACCACGGGCGAGGACGGCCAGATCACCGACGTCACGGTCATGGTGCGGCCGCTGCGCGGCCTGGAAGCCCTGGTCGCTGCGATGGCCGAAGCGCTGGCCCAATCGAATGGCTGACTGAGCCGGGCTGATGTTTTCCCTCCTCCCGGGCCTGGTCCACCTCCGCCGGCGCGGCGGTCCTAGGCCGGGTTCTCGGGGACCTCACGGCCGACGGCCAGCCGCTGCGCCGCGAGTTCCTTTCGGATGACGTGCATGACCGCGTTGATCAGGGCCAGATGGGTGAACGCCTGCGGGAAGTTGCCCAGCTGCCGCCCCGAGCGCGGGTCGATCTCCTCGCCATAGAGCAGCAGCGGGCTGGCGTAGGACAGGACCTTCTCGCACATGTCCCGGGCCCGCTGATGCTCCCCGATCTCGGTCAGCGCAGAAACCAGCCAGAATGAGCAGATGGTGAACGTGCCCTCCTCGCCGGTCAGACCGTCATCGGTCTCGCCCACCTGGTAACGCAGCACCAGGCCGTCCTGAGTCAGCTCTTCGGCGATGGCCAGCACCGTGGCGCGGATCCGCGGGTCTTCCGGCGGCAGGAAGCGCAGCAGCGGCATCAGCAGCAGCGAGGCGTCCAGGGCGGTGGTCTCGTAGTGCTGGCAGAACACGCCGCGGTCATCCAGGGCGTGAGCGCAGATGTCGGCATGGATCTCATCGGCGGCCTTGCGCCAGGTGCGGGCCAGATCCTTGTCCTCGCGCAGCGTGGCCAGCCGGGCGCCGCGGTCGATCGCGACCCAGCACATCATCTTGGACGAAGTGAAGTGGCGCGGCTCGCCGCGGACCTCCCAGATGCCGCGGTCGGGCAGGCGCCAGCGTTCCAGGGCATGCTCGACCTGCTGGCGGGCGAGCTTCCAGACCCGGTCGTCGAGCCGGTCCCGGGATTTGGTGTGCAGGTAGATGGAGTCCAGCACCACGCCCCAGACGTCGTGCTGGGCCTGCTGATAGGCGGCGTTGCCGATCCGCACCGGGCGGGCGCCCTGGTAGCCGTTCAGGTGGTCGAGCACCTGCTCGTCCAGTTCCCGGCGACCGTCGATGCCGTACACGATCTGCAGGTCGCCGCGGTCCCGCTCGACCAGATCGCACAGGAAGGCGAAATAGTCACTGGCCTCCCACTCGAAGCCCAGGGTGTACAGGCCCCAGAGCGCGAACGTCCCGTCGCGCATCCAGGTATACCGGTAGTCCCAGTTCCGCTCGCCGCCTGGCGTCTCCGGCAGCGAGGTGGTGGCGGCCGCCGCGATGGCACCGGTGGGCGCGAAGGTCAGGCCCTTGAGCGTCAGGGCGCTGCGGGCCAGGTAGCCGCGCCAGCGGTGGTCGGGGAAGCGGCCGCGAGCCAGCCAGTGCTGCCAGTGATGCGCGGTCCAGACCAGCCGCTTGTAGGCGTCCTCGTAGCTCTCCGGCACCCGGCTGCCCCAGGACAGCGCGCAGAACCGGGTGTCGCCCTCCTTGAGCAGCGTCCGGCCCCGGGCCCCGGATCCCTCCAGGCCCAGGCGGATATCGGAGGTCAGGGTGAGGGCGAAGTCCACGCCCTCAGGCTCGATGACGGCCTGGGTGTAGCCGCGCTCGGTGTACCGCCAGGGGGCGGGCCGGCGTCCGTAGTCGAAGGCCGGCACGCAGTCCAAGGTGAGCTGGGCCTGGCCGTCCACGCAGCGCACCGTACGCAGCAGCATGTGCTCGGCGTCGTAGTCCGTGGGCGGCCTGATGTGCGTGCTGCCCTCGGGATGGTCGTGCCGCCACGGCCCCATGACCAGGCACTCCCGCACCACGATCCAGCCCTCGCCGCAGTCCCAGCTGGTCTCCAGGACCAAGCTCCCGGGCAGGTAGCGCCGGTCGGCTGGCACGTCCACGGCGTCCGGGCCGAACCGGAACCAGCCCGCATCCCGGTCCAGCATGGCGCCGAACACGCTGGGGCTGTCCATCTTCGGCAGGCACATCCACTCGACCGAGCCGCTCGGCGCCACCAGCGCGGTGACCTCGCAGTCGGACAGGAAGGCGTAGTCGGCGATGGGCGGGTAGGGCGAGAACTGATCGAAACTGCCCGACGGCCGCTGACGGGCGCCGTCCGGCAGCGCCTCGAGGGGCATGGCGTCATGCGCGGCCACGATGATCACCTCTTACGGGACGAGTGCGGTCTGGTCCATGGTGGGAATATCGCCCCGGATCGCGGGAAATAGTGAGCTGGTATAAGAAGTGCTACCCCGAGGGAACGCTGAGGAAAACAGAACGTGAACACGCGCCATGGCATGCTGCTGCCGCCGGTGGCGTCGCTGCCCGCTAGCACCGGCGAGCTGCGGTCGTCGGTGCGGGAGTTCCTGGCAGCCGAACGAGACGCCAGCCGGTTCGTCCCGGCCTGCGACGCCTGGCTGTCCGGCTGGGACGAGTCGTTCAGCCGCCGCCTGGCTGCCCACGGCTGGATCGGCATGACCATTCCGCCGGAGTATGGCGGCCATGGACGTTCGGCGCTGGACCGCTACGTGGTCGTCGAGGAGGTGCTCGCCGCCGGGGCCCCGGTGGCGGCGCACTGGGTCTCGGACCGGCAGGTCGCGCCGAACCTGATGCGGTTCGGCACCGAAGAGCTCAAGCAGCGCTATCTGCCGGCCATCGCCCGGGGCGAATGTTACTTCGCCATCGGCCTGTCCGAGCCCGACGCCGGCTCGGACCTGGCCGCGGTCCGGACGGCCGGGACCCGGGTGGACGGCGGCTGGAGCGTCTCCGGGGTCAAGGTCTGGACCAGCGGCGCACACCGCGCGCACGCGCTGATCGCGCTGGTGCGCACGTCGCCGCCGGAAGGACGGCAGCGGCACGTCGGCCTCAGCCAGCTGCTCATCGAGCTCGGCCAGCCCGGCGTGACGATCCGGCCGATCATTTCGATGACCGGCGAGCACCACTTCAACGAGGTGACGTTCACCGAGGTGTTCGTGCCCGACGCCCAGGTGGTCGGGGCGGTGGGAGAGGGCTGGGCCCAGGCCACCTCCGAGCTGGCCTACGAGCGCAGCGGGCCGGAGCGGCTGCTGTCCACCTTCGCGCTGCTGGACGCGGTGGTTGGCCAGCTCGCCGGGGCTGGCACTGGCGCTGGCACTGGGGCCGATCTGGGCGACCGCGCGGCGGAGGCGCTCGGCCGGGTCACGTCCCGGCTGTGGGCGTGCCGCCAGATGTCGCTGGCGGTGGCCGGGGCGCTGGCGGCTGGCCAGGCCCCGGAGATCGCGGCGGCGCTGGTCAAGGACGTCGGGACCCAGCTGGAGAACGAGATCATCGAGGTGGCACGGACGCTGGCGGCGATCGAGCCCGAGCTGGGCGGACCGGGATACGCCGGGCTGCTGGCGCATGCGGTCCTGCATGCCCCTGGTTTCACCATCCGCGGCGGCACCAACGAGATCCTGCGCACGGTGGTCGCGCGCGGGCTGGGCCTGCGATGAGCAGCGCGGTGGTCGCGTGCGGGCGGGGGCTGCGGTGAGCACCACCGAGGCCGAGCGGGAGCTGCTGCGGGACACCGTCGGGCAGCTGCTGGCGGAACAGTGCACGCCCGAGCGGGTGGCGGCCGCGGCCGCATCCGGGGCGGGCTGGGACGCTGCCACCTGGCAGGCGCTGCAGGAGACCGGGCTGACACTGGTCGGGTCGGCGGAGGAATCCGGCGGCAGTGGCGGCGACCTGAGCCAGGCGGCCGACATCGCGGTGGCGGCTGGGGCGGCCGCTGCCCCGGTACCGCTGGCCGAGACCCTGGCTGCGGGCATGGTGCTATCCCGGGCCGGTCTGGCCATCCCGGACGGCCCGCTGACCCTGGCCGTGGCGGGGCCGGGT
>JBAPYC010001248.1:0-5332 GCA_049284535.1 Streptosporangiaceae bacterium | reverse complement strand
GCGCAGGCGCGCGACCCGGCCGGCGGCCTCCTCCAGTCGCTCCCCGTCCAGGCTGCCGTCGCGGACGGCGGCCACCAGGGCCTCCCGGACCGCCAGGTACTCCGCCTCGCTGCCGTCGCGGCCCAGGCACACCAGGTCGGTGCCGGCCGCCACGGCCAGCACCGCGGCTCCGGGGATGCCGAACATGTCCCGGGTCGCCCGCATCTCCAGCGCATCGGACACGATCGCCCCGGTGAACCCGAGCTCCCCCCGCAGCAGGCCGGTGATCGCGGCTCGCGACACGGAGGCAGGCAGGTCGCCGGTCAGCTCGGGCAGGCGCAGGTGGCTGGGCATGACGGCGATGGTCCCGGCCCCGATGGCCGCCGCGAACGGCGGCAGGTCGCGGCGCCGCAGGTCATCCAAGCTGCCCTCGATGGTGGCGAGGGCCTGGTGGGTGTCGGTCCCGGTGCGGCCGTGGCCGGGGAAGTGCTTGGTGCAGGCGGCCACGCCCGCGCCCTGCAGCCCCGCCACGGCGGCGGCGGTGTGCCGTGACACCAGGGCGGTGCCGGCGCCGAAGGAACGGGTGCCCACGGCCGGGCTGTCCGCCGCGCCGAGCACGTCGGCGCACGGCGCCAGGTCGAGGTTGATGCCGAGGGCGGCCAGGTCGGAGCCGATGGCCCCATAGACCGAACGGGTCAGGTTAACGTCATCCACAGCCCCGAGAGCAGCATTACCCGGGTACGGGCTGCCGTCGGCGTACGCGACCCGGGTGACGTCGCCGCCTTCCTCGTCGATCGCGATCACCGGCTCGGCCACCGCGGCACTGGCGGTTCGCAGCGTGGCGGTCAGCGCGGCGAGCTGGTCCGGTGCCGAGATGTTCTGGCCGAACAGCGTGACCCCGGCCAGCCCGCGGCCCAGCGCCTCAAGAACCCAGCGCGGCGCCGACAGGCCCGGGAACGGCGGGATGAGGATGGCTTCGGCCAGCCGGGTCACCACGGGATCCCCGGCGCGGACGGCGGTGTCCTGGCTCACCCCTTCACCGCCCCGGCGACCAGGCCGTTGACCATCCGGCGCTGGACGATGAGGAAGAAGACGATCACCGGGATGGTGAACAAGGTAGAGGCGGCCATGATGCCGCCCCAGTCCACCGAGCCGCGGCCGTAGAAGTACTGGACGTAGATCGGCAGCGTGAACTTGGCCGTGTCGGTGCCCAGGAAGGTGAGCGCGAAGACGAACTCGTTCCAGGCGAAGATGAACGCGAACACGCTGGTCGCGACCAGGCCGGGCGCCGCCAGGGGCATCATGATCCGGAAGAACACCTTTACCGGCCCGGCTCCGTCGATCGCGGCGGCCTCCTCGACCTCGCGCGGGACCGCGGCCACGAAGTTGCGCAGCATCCAGATGGTGACCGGCAGCGCGAACGCCGTGTAGACGAAGATGAGCCCGACCAGGCTGTCCAGCAGGCTGAGCCGGCGGAAGTCCAGGAACAGCGCGATCACCAGCGCCTGCTGCGGCAGCATCTGCACGATCAGCAGCATGACCAGGTAGCTGGTGCGGAGCCTGAAGGAGAACCGGGCCAGCGCGATCGCGGCCAGCATGGCGATCAGGGAGGAGGCCGCGACCGCCACCAGCGTGACGAACAGGCTGTTCTTCAGGAAATTCCAGTACGGGATGCCGATCACGCTGCCGTCGATGACCGTGCGGAAGTTGGCTAGCGTCGGGTGCGTGGGCAGCGGGTGCGGGGTGAGCGAGTAGATCTCCTTGGCCGGCTTGAACGCGGTGGACACCATCCAGAAGATCGGGAACAAGGTCACCAGGGCGACCAGCAGACCGAGCACGTTCAGCCCGGCCCGCCGGGCCCCGCGGGACATCGTGGTCATTCAACCGCCCCCTGCTTGATGGATGCCCGGACGTAGCCGACGGTGATAACCAGCAGCACGACGGTGAGGATGAACGCGAGCGCAGACGCCACGCCGTAAGTCGGCGGTGAGGTGAAGGCCCGGTCGTAGGCGTAGACGCCCAGGTTGTACTCGTCCCGGTTGCCGAGCTCGCCGATCACGATGTAGACCTGCGTGAACACGCCGAAGTCCCAGATCACCGAGAGCAGCAGCAGGACCAGGAAAATCGGCTTGAGCAGCGGGTAAGTGACCCGCCAGAAGATCCGCCACGGCCCGCCCCCGTCGATCCGGGCGGACTCATGCAGCTCGGCCGGGATGGTCTTCAGCCCGGCCAGCACGGAGACGGCGATGAACGGGAAGCCCTGCCAGAGCACCAGCACGGTCAGCAGCGTGTAGGCCGGCAGCGCGGAGTTGGTCCAGCTGAAGCTGGCCCAGTGCGCGCCGCCGCCCAGCCAGTGCGGCAGGCGGCTCAGGGTCCAGTCCACGACCCCGCCGTCCGGGTCGGCCAGCCAGACGAAGATGACGCTCGCCGACACCGCGGGCGTAGCCCAGGCCAGCAGCGCTGCCCCGGAGACAAAGGTCGCCATTCGGCGGCCGAGCCGGTTCAGCAGCAGGCCAACCAGGGTCCCGGTCAGCAGCGTCAGCGGCACCACTACCGCCGCGAAGATCAGGCTGATCCGCAGCGACAGCCAGAACTCCGGGTCGGACAGGATCGCGGCGTAGTTGGCGCCGCCGACCCACTGAGTGCCCGCCGCCCCGGTGATCTGCGGCAGCCCGTAGTTCTGGAACGAGAAGGCGCCGATCTGGATGGCGGGCCACAGGACCAGGAGGCCGATGACCACGACCGAGGGCAGCAGCAGGACGTAGGGGGTCAGGTGCCGGCGCCGCATCAGTGCGGCGGCCCGCTGCCGCGCGGTGTAAGACCCCGGCCGCCGGGACGTGCCCGGCGGCCGGGGCTGACTGGTCAGCACCACCATGGGGAACTAACCACTAGCTCTCGCTGCCCGTGTTCAGGACGTTCTGCAGCTGGGTGTTGGCCTTGGCCACCGTGGCCGCGAACGGGGCCCCGTTCATCAGCGACTTGATCATCGTCGGGATGACGTAGTCGGTGGCGTCCGCGGTCGACCAGTTCTTGGCGTTCAGCGGCGAGATCTGGGTGTTCGACGCCGCCTTGGCAAAGCCGGACATGAGCTGGCTGGCCGAGTAGGCGCCGCCGGTCAGCTTGGAGGTGAACGGCGGGAAGAAGCCCTGCAAGTTGGCGAAGGAGGTGGCGTTGCTGGTGCTGTCCATGACCTGGATCAGGTCCCAGTCAGCCGTCTTGTACTTGCTGGTGGCGAAGACGCCCAGGTCCGAGCCGCCCGCGAAGGCCGGTGCCGGGTTCGGGCCGTTCTGGCTCGGGATGGGGAACGAGGCCCAGTCGGCCTTGCCCACCGCGTTGGCCGGGAAGTTGGCCGAGGCCCACGGCCCGTCGATGTACATGTCCAGTTTGCCCAGGGCGAAGTCCTCGTTGGCGCCACCCGAGGTGGCCCCGACGTTGCCGAGCTCGGTCTGGCCGACGTACTTGGCCGGGGAGACCTTGTCGGTCCGGTAGAGGTCCACGTAGAACCTGATGCCGGCCTCGGCGGCGGCCGAGGTCAGGTCGGCGGTCCAATTGCCGTTGCTGTCGGTGGCGATCTGGCCGCCAGCGCCCCAGATGAAGCTGGCGATGGCGTCCGTGTCGTTGCTCGGCGCGCCCAGGCCGTAGGTGCCCGGGTTCTTGGCCATCAGCGTCTTGGCGTCGGCGACCAGCTCGTTCCAGGTGGCCGGCGGGCTGGTGATCCCGGCCGCCTTGAACTGGTCGGTGCGGTACCAGATGCCGCGCACGCCGCCGAACCACGGGACGCCGTAGACGTTCCCGCCTTGCGTGTCGTTGGCCAGCATGCCGGACACCACGTCCGACTTGTCGGACCAGCCGTTGACGTAGCTGGAGATGTTCGCCAGCGCGCCGGACGCCGCCTCGGTGGGCGTCTCGGTGTTACCGAGCTCGGTGATGTCGGGGGCGTTCTTCCCGCTCGCCAGGGCGTTGGTCCAGTCCGAGGTGGTGTTGGTCCACGGGATCCACTTGACCACGACCTTGGTCTTGGCGTAGCCGGGGTAGTTCTTGTGGAACTGCGCCACCACCCCGTTCATCCAGGTGACCTCGGACGGAACCGACGCCCCCATCCGCCACACGGTGAGCTGCGCCGGCGCCGCGGAGGAGGAGGAGGAGCCGGTCCCGGCCGCTGACGATCCGCTGGAGCTGCAGCCTGCGATCGCGAGTGCCGCCGCCGCGCTGATTGCGGCAAGCGCCGCTGGTGTTTTCCTGAGTCCCACTGCTGGCACTCCTTCCGGGTGGTCAACTCGGGGTTGAAAAGCTAGAGGAGCCGTACAGAGAAACTAACTGGAAAGTTTCCTATAAGATAGCCCCCGTTGTCGGATCGAGACCTTGCGAACCGGCGGCGACGACGGCAGTGGCGAAGGGACCGCGATGCAGCCTTACCCGGACGACACAACGGCCCGTCCCGGCCAGCTCGCTCAGGGCCAGCTCGTTCAGGGCCAGCTCGCTCAGGGCCAGCTCGCTCAGGGCCAGCTCGCTCAGGCGGGCGGGCCAGCCGGGCGGGGAAAGCCGGGCCGTCCCGGCACGCCGAGCCTGCTCCGTGAGCTGAACGACCGGGCCGCGCTCGACCTGCTTCTCGGCGGCGAGCTGCTGACCAGGTCCCAGATCAGCGAGTACACCGGGGTCTCCAAAGTCACCGTGTCGCAGATGCTGACCCGCCTGGAGGAACGCGGGCTGGTGGCGATCGCGGGGGAGCAGGCTGGCGGCCGCGGCCCGAACGCCGCGCTGTACTCGGTGGTCCCCTCCAGCGCCTACGTAGCCGGTCTCTACGTCGAATCCGGCCTGGTCAGCGCGGCGGTGGCCGATGTCACCGGCCGCCGGGTGGCCGAGGTGAGCGTCAACCCGGACGGCGCCGACGACCCGGTCGAGCTGCTCCGCGGCACCGTCGAGCGGGCCTGCGCGAGCGCGGGTATCGAGGTCACGCGGCTGAGCGCGCTGGTGATCGGCAGCCCGGGCGTGGTCGATCCCAGGACCGGCGATCCCAGTCTGGCGGTCAACCTGCCGGCCTGGCACGAGGGTGCCCTGGACGCGCTCCGGGGCGTGTGGCACCGGCCGGTGGTGATCGAGAACGACGTCAACCTGGCCGCCATGGCCGAACGGGCAGACGGAGCCGCGGCCGCTGCGGACGATTTCGTGCTCGTCTGGCTGGGCGTTGGCGTCGGCCTGGCCACCATCCTCGGCGGCCAGCTGCATCGCGGCTGGGCCGGGGCGGCGGGCGAGATCGGCTACCTGCCGGTGCACGGGGCGCCGCTGAACACCGGCATCAGGGATCCGGCCAGCGGCGGGTTCCAGTCCCTGGCCGGGGCCAGCGCGGTGCGCG
>JBAPYC010001247.1:0-2260 GCA_049284535.1 Streptosporangiaceae bacterium | reverse complement strand
AGGCACGCGAGCGGCTCACCGCGGCCGTGGAAGTCCTGCAGGCCGCGCCCGACGCCGACGCCGTCCTGGCGCTGGAACAGCTCGCGACGCTGGAAGTGTTCGCCGGCTCGCCCGATGCGGGCCGGCTCAGCGCCGAGGCCCTGTTCCTGGGCCAGGATCTCGACGTCCGCCCCGGTCTGCTGTCCAGCCTGCTGCTGATGCGAGGAATCTACGTCAGCATCGGGCAACGGCGGCCGCAGGCGATGGCGTACTTCCGCGAGGCCGCGCGGCTGGCCACGCTGGACGGCGACACGTCCCTGCTGGGCCGTGCGCTGGTCAACCTGGCCGACACCCAGGCGGTGACCGACCCCGCCGCCGCGGCCGAGGCAGCTCGCACGGCCGCCGGGCACCTGCGCCGGACCGGAGCGCGAGATATCCTGGCCGTCGCGACCATGAACCTGGCCGAGGCCCTCCTCCAGCTCGGCGACTGGGACGCGGCTGGCGAGGTGCTCACTCAGCTGCACACGCAGCTCGCTGATTCCCAGGTGCTGGCCCGCGTCGACAGTCTGGCCTGCTACCGGGGCTGGCTGGTGGCCCTGCGCGGCGACACCGCAACCGCCGAGACCATGCTCGCCGGGTTGCGGGACGTACGGGTCAGCGAGGACCCTCAGGACAGGTCAATGGTGGAAACCGCGGAGGCGTTCACCGCCGCCGCCCGCGGCGAATCCGGGCAGGCACTGCGCCACACCCGCGCCGTGCTCTCGCATGCCCCCGCGCTCGGCATCAGCCATGAATACCAGCGCTGGAGCTGGCCGCTGGCCGCCCGTTGCGCCCACGACCTGGGTGACCGCACCGCCACCCGTGAGCTGCTCGCCATGATCGACTCTCACCCGCCGGGGCACCTGGCTCCCATGTTGCGGGCCGAACGCGACCTGGTCCGCGTCCGCCTGGCCGCCAGCGATGGTGACGATGCCGACCCGGCCGCCTTCGCTGCCGCGATCACTGGCCTGCGCGAGCACAGCACCCCGTACCACCTGGCCCACGGCCTGCTCGACCAGGCGGGGTACCTGATCGGCCGCGGCGACGATTCCGCCGCCGCGGCCGCCGTCACCGAAGCCCGCGACATCGGCCAGCGGCTGCGCTGCCAGCCGCTGCTGGACCGCGCCGCGGCCATGACGCCCGAGGAACCCCGGATATCCGCCTGACCGGGCGCGTGCCGGTCAGGCTCCTTCCAGCTCCACCGCGGGGATCCCCGGCGGGACGAAGCCCATGATCTCGCCGTAGAACGACAGCTCGGCTTCCAGGCTGGTCACGATGTTTTCCGCCTTCCGGAACCCATGCGACTCGCCGGGGAAGGCGATGTAGGCGTGCGGGATGCCGCGGGCGGCCAGATCGGCGGCGATGGACTCGGCCTGCGCGGGCGGGACGATCGGGTCGTCGAGACCTTGCAGCAGCAGCACCGGGCAGGTCGCGTCGCTCACGTGCCCGACCGGCGCGCGCTCGGCGTACAGCGCCTCGCTCCCGGGCAGCGGCCCGATCAGCCCGTCCAGGTAGCGCGATTCGAAGTCGTGCGTCTGCTCGGCGAACCCGCGCAGGTCGCTGACGCCGAAGTAGGAGGCGGCGGCGGCGAACACCCCGCCGGTCCCGCCTTCCTGGGCCCTGCCGACCTCCCGGGCCAGCCCGACGCCGGACGTCACCGCGGCCAGGGCCGTCCAGCCGCCGGCCGAGCCACCACGGATGCCGAGCCGCTTGCCGTCGGCCTCACCGTTCTCGGCCAGGGCCAGCGCGGCCGACATCACGTCCGCCACGTCGACCACGCCCCAGTGGCCGCGCAGCCGCTCGCGGTAGGCGCGGCCGTATCCGCTCGACCCGCCGTAGTTCACGTCGATGATCCCGATGCCGCGGCTGGTGAAGAACGCCTTCTCCAGGTCCAGGCGGGGCGAGACGTGCGAGGTCGGCCCGCCGTGCACCCAGACGATGTACGGCGGCCGCTCGCTGTCCGGCCCCTGGAAGGCCGGGTTGGACGGCGGGTAGACCAGCGCGTGCACCACCGAGCCGGAGGGTCCGGTCAGCCGGGCCGCGTGCGGCACCGGCAGGTAAGCGGGATCGGGCAGCTCGCTGGCGCTGCGGCTTAGCTCGCGGACCTGCGCCGCCGGGCCCGACGCGGGCACGTCCACGGCGACGACGGACGCAGGCCGGGTTGGCCCGCCCGCCACGGTGACCACCGTCAGCGCGGCGGCCGACAGGCTGAGCGAGAACAGGCTGTAGGGCAGGTCCAGGT
>JBAPYC010001246.1:0-2712 GCA_049284535.1 Streptosporangiaceae bacterium | reverse complement strand
CCCATGACGGTCCCCGTGGCCGGCGCTACCAGCGCCGCCCAAGCCGCAGGCGCCGCCCAGGCCGCCGCCCGCGTCCAGAAGACCCAAAACCAGCCGACGGCACAGAAGGCACAGCAGGGTCAGAAGCTACTGCAGAGCCAGCAGGCGCAGCCGGCCCGCTCAGCGGGCGTGGCCCCGCTGGGCCAGCGCCGGCAGGCTGATCTGCTGGTGGTCGCGCCGTTCTCGCTGTCCGCCAAGGTCCTGGCCGCGGTGAAACACCTCCCCGGGGTGACGAACGCCGAGCCCCTCGAAGCG
The DNA here is from genome assembly GCA_049284535.1 of Streptosporangiaceae bacterium. Taxonomy (GTDB): domain Bacteria; phylum Actinomycetota; class Actinomycetes; order Streptosporangiales; family Streptosporangiaceae; genus Palsa-504. The sequence goes on along the minus strand of JBAPYC010001246.1, from coordinate 2,418 downwards.
GCCAAGATCAAGATGAACGGCTCCTATACCGCGGTGCTTGGCGTGAACCCGTCCGCGTTCCGCGGCTATGCCTCCGGTCCCACGGCCGCCTCCAACAAACTGTGGCAGGGCGTGGCTAACGGCGGCGTGGCCGTCTCCTACACCATGGGCAAGCTGGACAAGCTGTCGCTCGGTGGCCAGGTCGAGGTGTCCGGGCGCCAGCCCGAGCGGCTCGGCGTGGTTGCCTTCGGCACGGTGGGCATCGGCGGGGTCGACGCCGTGGTCTCCGATGCCACGGCCCGCTCGCTCGGAGTGCCCGCGGCCAACGCGATCGTGGTCAGCGCGCCGCCCGCCCGGGTGGCCGCGCTGGATAGCCAGATCAAGAAGGTGATCCCGGCCCGGGCCGGGGTCGAGCCGCTGGTGACCATCGTTTACCGCGCGGGCGGGACCGCTGCGGTCAGCACCTCCCCGCTCGGCGCCGCCGCGGGCGCCGGCACGACGAGCACCGAACTGACCACGGTCCTCCAGGCCGCTGAGAGCCGCAAGGGCCTGCCCTACGTGTGGGGCGCTGCGGGCCCAAACTCGTTCGACTGCTCCGGCCTGGTCCAGTGGTCCTTCGCCCGGGCCGGGGTGACCATGCCCCGGGTCGCCGCCGACCAGGCCCGGACCGGACCGGCCGTCCCGGTCAGCCAGCTCCAGCCCGGCGACCTGCTCTTCTACCACACCGACCCCACCGCGCCCAGCTACATCTCGCACGTCGCCATCTACCTGGGTAACGGCCTGATGATCCAGGCGCCCGAGCCGGGCCAGGACGTCGAGATCATCCCGGCCGACTTCGGCTCCCAGTTCGCCGGCGCCATCCGCGTGGACCCCCGCACCGCCGCCGCGGTCGCCGCCGGCCTGGCCTGACGCTGTTACCGGCTTAGATGCCGCAAGGGTGCGGCTCTTAGTTGGCGGTTCCGTGCCGAGCGGTAACGTTCCCGGAACGCTGGCGACGTAGCGTAGCCCCGTGGGACAGCCGCAGCCGGGGGGCCGCCGTTTCGCCGTAGCGTCACCGGGAACGGCGACCGCGCTCGGCGCCGTGGTAGTGCTCCTGGTGATAGCCAACCTAGTGCTGAGCGTGCTAGACCATTCGCTGACGCTCTCCCATATCGGGGGCGGGGCCGTCGCAGCCCTGGCCTACGCCGGGGTGGGCGTCATCGTCGCCCGGCACCAGCCGCGCAACCCGGTGGGCTGGATCCTGATCCTGTTCGTCGTGCTGCAGCTGCTCGCCGTCATCGCCGGTTCCTACGCCGTGTTCTGCTACCGCCTGGGCCATCCGGGGCTGCCGCTGGCCCCGGCCGCGGTTCTGCTGGTACAGCTTTACGTGCCCGCGTTCGCGCTGCTGATGCTGGTCATCTTGCTGTTCCCGGACGGGCGACTGACCTCCGGTCGCTGGCGGCCGGTGCTCTGGGCCTACGCCGGGCTCGTCACGTGCGTGCTGGTCGTCGTGTCCGCCCCGGCCGTCGCCGTGGTGGTGGCCGGGCACGAGATCCACGTCGACACCTCCGGCGATGTCACGAACCCGCCTCGGCTGACCGGCTGGCTCGGTCATCCGCCGGCCTGGCTGGTCGCGATCACCTTGCTGTCGGTCGCAGCGATCTGGGTGTCGTTCGTGGCGCACCAGGTGCTCAGCTGGCGGCTGGCGACGGGGGAGCGCCGCCAGCAGCTGAAGTGGCTCGCGGCCGGCGCCGCGGTCACCGTTAGCATCGGCCTTATAGGCAGCGCGGTCATCTCGGTGTTCTCGGACGTCCTGGCCGAGGTGACCGCGGTCGCGATCGCCGGCCTGGCGGTGGGCATCGGAATGGGGATCCTGAAGTACCGGCTGTACGAGATCGACCGGATCATCAGCCGCACCCTGGCCTACGCGATCGTGACCGGCCTGCTCGTCGGCGTCTATGCGGCGGGCGTGCTGCTGGCCACCCAGGTGTTCAAGTTCCACGCTCCGGTGGCGGTGGCCGCCTCCACGCTGGCGGCGGCGGCACTGTTCGCACCCGTGCGGCGGCGGGTGCAACGGGCTGTGGACCGGCGGTTCAACCGCGCCCGCTACGATGCCGACCAGACCCTGGCCGCGTTCGCGGCCCGGCTGCAAGACGCCGTGGACCTGGACTCGGTCCGGGATGACCTAACCGGTGTCGTGGACCATGCCCTGGAGCCAGCTCACGTGTCGGTATGGATCAGCCACCGCGACTGAGGCTGGCTGCCGTTTGGCTGCACCGTCGCCGTCAAGCCCGACCGGCCGTGGCGTTTTGCGCGCCCCGAGGTCGGCCAGCTTGTCACTGGAGTGTCCCGTGAAGCGAAAACTGTGTCGCCCAAATTCGGTGAATCCAAGACACCAGCCCAGCCCAACCGAGTCCCGCCGTTTCGCTCTGAGCGACAATCGTTGACCCACGCCACCAG
>JBAPYC010001245.1:0-21689 GCA_049284535.1 Streptosporangiaceae bacterium | reverse complement strand
GTGGACGCTGATCTCGCGCCTGCCCGGCCGGGCCGACATCACCCCCGGCGACCCGGCGGGCTATGCCCGGCAACTCGGTGCGGCGCTCGCGCGCATCCACGCGACGCCGCGGCCGGGCCTGGCCGGGTTTCCCAGCGTGTACACCCGGCCGGGAGGGGGCGCCGCCGCGCTCAGCGGCCCGGCCGCCAACCTGGTGGCTTCGCACGCCGAAGCGCTGGCCAGCGCGCCTGCCGTGCTCACGCACTGCGACTTCTGGTCGGGTAACACCCTGTGGCAGGAAGGGACGCTTACGGGCGTCGTGGACTGGTCCGGCGCGGCCCTGGGCCCGGCCGGCTTCGACCTGGGCTGGTGCCGTCTGGACCTCTACCTGCTCTACGACGAGACCATCGCCGGCACCTTCCTGGCCGCCTACCAGGCGGCGGCTAGCCCGGCCGCGGCGGCTGATCCGCGGCCGGGCGACCTGTGGGCCGTGGGCCGGTCCCACCGGGACGTGGAGTCCTGGGTCCTCAACTACAGCTCCCTCGGGCGCAGCGACCTGACCGCGCCGGTGCTCCGCGAGCGGCACGCCGCGTGGACCAGGCACTTGCTCCGGCGCGGCGGTGACGCGGGGGGCGACGCGACCTCAGAGCTCGGTTCGTTAGGCGGCCGGGGCCAGCAGCCCGGCGAACTCCGCGGCGAGCGCGGAGATCGCGTCGCGCAGGCGATGGCGGTCCGGTCCGGCCTGGAGCAGCGAACGGGAAGCGCTCGGGATCACCCGGTCGGGGCAGTCGGCGAACACCTCGGCCACGTCGCGCGGGGTGGCGCCCTGCGCGCCCACGCCGGGGGCCAGGTACAGGCAGTGGGGGGCGCGCAGGTCCAGCCGGGGCTCGATGTGGGTCGGGCCAATGACCGCGCCGACCGGCCCGATGCCGCCGGGGGCGAGCCGGGCGTTGAGCGCCCCGATCCCGGCCAGCAGTGCTGCTTCGACGGAGGGGCCAGCCTCGGCGGAGGGGCCAGCCTCGGCGGACGACCCGGGGCTGAGCCGGGCCGATTGGATGGGGCGGCCTTCGGGGTTCGACGACCGGGTCACGATCAGCAGGCAGCTTCCCGACTGGAAGGCCCGGTCGACGAAGGCGTCCATGGCCGCCAGGCCCAGGTAAGGATGAACGGTCAGGGCGTCGGCGCCGAGCGGGGCGTCCGGCCCCAGGAAGGCCTCGGCGTACGCGTCGTTGGTCGTTCCCACGTCGCCGCGCTTGGCGTCGACGATCACCAGCAGACCCGAACCGCGCGCGTCGGCGACGAGCCGCTGCAGGGTCCGGAATCCCCGCCAGCCGTGCCGCTCGAAGAAGGCCGCCTGGGGTTTGACGATCCCGATCGAGCCGCTGGCCGCCTCGAGAACGATATCGGCGAACCGGTCGAGGCCGTCGGGGGTGTCTGTCACGCCCCAGCGCTCAAGCACCTCACCGGACGGGTCGATTCCCCAGCACAGCGGGCCGAACGTGGCGCGTGTTTTCTCGAAGCGGGCGGCGAAGGTCGGGGTCACCATTCCATTCTGCCGATCGTGTCCATTCTGCCGATCGTGGATACTGCCGGCATGCCGGGCGCGCGGGAGCGGGCCATCGCTCACGTGGCGTCGCTGGCCGCTGGCGGGCCGGCCGACCCGTCGTGGCGGGTGACGCTACATTTTCACCCCGACCGGCTCACGGGCAGGATGCCAATCCTGGAGCGGATGGCCGCGGACGGGGTTTACCGGTCGCAGTTCGAGACCGGGACCAGCAATGGCGGCCTGACCGCGCATCCCGGCGGGGACCGCTGGCGGTGGGAAAACCGGATCTTCGCCGGCGCCTACGACGGCGAGCCGGCCGCCGCCCGGCCCAGGTACGGATCGCTGAACTTCCGCGGGCGCCGGGCGGGCGGCTCACCGCGGTTCGGCTCGGCCTACTTCCGCCTGTCCGAGTCCGCGCTGGCCCGGACCACGTTCTGCTATCCGGACAGCGTGTTCGGGCCTCGGCATTTCGGCGTGGCCTCGAAAATGTCGGCGCTGGTCGCGCTGGCCGCCTCGGACGACCGGGATCCGCTCGACGATTACATCGAAGCCCAGGTGCACGGCGTGGTGAGCCTTGACCGGGACGTCGAGGCCCTGGTCCTGGATCCCTGCTACCGCGGCACGCCGACCGAGGCCGCGGCCCGGCAGCTGCCCTGCCCGGTCGAGTGGCACGGCGGCTTCACTCTGACCGCGGCCGAGCTGCGCCGCCATCCCGAGTACCGGGGCCCGCAGTTCGTGGCGCTGGGCCTGTTCCTGGCCCGTGACGGACGGCTCGATCCGCGCATCATCGGCGACGCGGCCCGCACCGGCCGGTACGGCGAGCAGGCGCTGAAGCGGGTCTGGCACTACCTGGCCAGGTTCGGCCATCCGGGGATGCGAACGGCTTAGGCGGGCTTTGACGGCCTTCAACGGGCCTTGCTGGGCAGGAAATCGGTCAGCAGGGCATTCACCTGATCCGGCGCCTCGAGCTGCATCCAGTGGCCGGGGCCGTCCAGGCGCTCGTACCGCCAGGGACCGGCGACGTTCTCGGCGGAGTCGGTCATCTGGCTCTCGGTGAGGGCGATGTCCCCCGTACTCCAGATGCCCATCGTGGGCGCCTGAACCGGCGGAAGCTGGACCGGCGGGCCGACCCACGATTCCGGCGGCACGTTGGCCCGGTACCAGTTGAGGGGCGGTGTCAGCGAGCCCGCGGCCTCCAGGTCGGCGATCACGTGGTCGGTGTCCGGGTGCCCGGCCCAGGTCCGGAAGTTGTGCCAGTCGTCTTCGCTCAGCCAGCGCTCGGCGATACCGGGGAACTGGAACAGCAGCATGTACCAGGACTTCTCGCGCTGCCGCGGGCTGCGGCGGAAGGTGGACGGATGCCCGACCGAGAGGACGGCCAGGTGGTCGACCTGGCCGGGCGCGAGGGAGGCCATCGCCCAGGCCAGGGCGGCACCCCAGTCGTGGCCGACCACGTGAGCCCGGGCGACCTGCAGGTCGGCCAGGATCGCCAGGACGTCCCCGGCGATGTGCATCAGCGAGTACGCTTCGACTTCCGCGGGCTTGTCCGAGCGCCCGTAGCCGCGCAGGTCGGGCACGATGACCTGGAATCCGGCGTCGGCCAGGGCCGGCACCTGATGCCGCCAGAGCCGGCCGGAGTCGGGAAAGCCGTGCAGCAGCACGACCGGTACCCCCTGCCCCGTTACCTCGTACTCGGTGCCGACCCCGTTGACGTTCACCCGGCTCAACGTGACCTCCTTCCGGCGACGGGCCGCACGGCCCGGAGCGCGTGCCATCCCAGAGCATTGTGGCAGGGCCGCCGCGTTGTCGTCAGGTGCTGGCCGGCCGACTGGGCCGGGCGCTACGTCCGCTGGCCCGTGCCGCCAGGCAGGGACCGCTGGAACCAGTGGTGGGCGTAGGGCTCGCTGTTGAATGCGCCGACCTCAACGAACCCTGCGGTCTCGTAAAGACGGCGGGCCTCGGCCAGGCAGTGATTGGTCTCCAGTCTCAGCATCTGCATACCCCGGGCGGTGGCTTCGCCGGTGAGATGCTCCAGGATGCGCCGTCCCAGGCCCAGTCCACGCATCTCGGGAGTGGACCACATCCGCTTGATCTCGCCAATGCGGGTTTCGGGGTGGAGCTTCAGCGCCCCGCATCCGACCGGGGCGCCCTGAACCCTGGCGATCAGGAGCAGGCCGTCTGGCGGGGTCATCTCCTCATCGCTCGCGGAGATACTGCGGGCCGGGTCGAAGCCGCCGTCGAAGCGGCGCGCCAGCTCCTCGAAGTAGGAACGCAGGCAATATCGCGCATCGGGCTCGCGCGGGTCGGTGACTTCGATGCGGACCTGCGAGGCGATCAGCCACTCAGCGGAATCAATCTGAGCGCCCTCCATTCTCTGACCTTAGTCAGAGAATGAGCTCACGCACCATATGCCCAAGGCCGTGCGGAGGTTACGTGGCTTCGGTTGACGCTTTAACTGGCACCTGCTAGATTTTTTTAGCACATGCAAGAAAGGTGACTATGGAAGTCGGGGACCTGACCGGGGAAGGCCTGCTGCAAGTATTGGCGACGCTGGCCAACCCGCACCGGCTCCGGGTCGTGGCCGCCCTGGCCGCAGAGCGCAACTACGTGAGCAGACTGGCCCGCGGCTTGGGTATCAGCCGGGCGCTGCTCCAGGTGCACCTGCGGAAGCTGGAGGCCGCCGGACTGGTGTCGGCCGCCATCGAAGTCTCAGAGGACGGTAAGGCGATGAAGTTTTATGAGGTGACGCCCTTCGCGCTGCACCTTACGCCCGAGGCCATCATGACCGCGGCGCGGACCCTGAGGCCGGAGAGCGAACTGGAGGCGGGCGCACGATGAAATTCAGGACACCAGCCGAATTGGCAATCATCTGCACGACCGGCCTGATCGCGCTGACCCTGGTGCTGTTCGGCCTCCACAACGCAGACGCCAATGGCAAATCGATAGTGTTCGTGGTCATTGCCCTGTCGATCGGGGCCGGGCTGATCGCGTTGGCCCGGTCGCTTACGACCAGGAAAAGAGCGCAGCTCGAACTGACCGGCGGGGAACAATACCGCGCGCTGGCCGAGGAGTACCGCAGGCTCGCTGACCTGGCCATCACGGCTCAGGAACACACCGACCTCAAGCTCGGGGCCGTCAGCGCTCAACTCGACCACTTGCGCGAGCAGAACGAGTCCCTGCAGAAGATCCTCAAGGAAGTCGAGTAGGCCCGGCGCTACATCAGGGCGGTGTCTACCGCGGCCGGGCCTGGAGTAGCTGCCGGCCGATGACATTCAGCAGCGCCAGCCGGTCGTGGCTTTCCGACCCCGGCGCGGCGGTGAACACCAGGAGGGCTTGCCCGGAGCCACCGTCGAGGAGGGTCTGGCAGTAGAGGTCCATAGCGCCTACCTCGGGGTGGTCGAGGTGCTTCTCGGGCGGGAAGCTCAGGCCCACGTCCTGGCGGTCCCATACCGCCCGGAACTCCTCGCTGTGATCGAGAAGGGCGGTGACGACCCGGGCGGTGAAGGAGCCGTCGCCGTACCGCACGAGGTTCTCGCGCAGCAGTGACGCCTGAACCCGCGAGTTAACCTCATGGTCGCGGGCGGGGTACAGGTCCCGGCTCGAGAGGTCGGTGAACCACCGGTACCCGGCGCTTCTGGCCAATCCGCGATAGGCGGTCTCCTCGCCGAGCAGGGCGACGGCTGGCGGCGTCTGCCGCAGGGTGGTGCCGGCCTGGCCCATGACCTGGGCCGGGGTGTCATCCAGCCGGTCCAGGATCCGCTGGATCCCGGCGTCGATATGCTCCGCCGCTGGGCTGAGCGGGGCCGTCCGGCCGCAGAGGGAGAAGAGATGGTTGCGTTCGGCGGTAGTGAGGCGCAAGCCACGAGCTAGTGAGGCGAGGACCTCGTTGGACGGCCACGGCCCGCTGCCGCGCTCGAGCCGGCCGACGTAGTCCACCGAGACCCCGCATAGTTCGGCGACCTCCTCGCGTCGCAGGCCGCCGACCCGGCGGTGCGACCCGCGCCGCAACCCGATGTCCTCAGGGCTGAGCGCTTCGCGGCGGGACCGAAGGAACGCGCCGAGCGCGGCCTTGGGGCGGACGGAGCTCATGGGCAGCACCTCCTTCAATTGCTGGCGACCAAATCGCTGGCCGCCGGTGGCCGACGCTATCGATGATCGACCATCTGCACGGTGACATCCATGGACCGTTTGTCAGTGGATCGACGCTTCCTTCATCCCGTCGCCGGGTGCGCCCATTCTGAGGTAGAGCAGGTCACGACCGGTGACCTGCTGGCCGGAAGGAGCCAGCGATGCCGAAGCGGACCAGTGCGGACAAGTGGACCAGTGCAGACCTACCCCAGATGGACGGCCGGACGGTGGTGATCACCGGGGCCGGGAGCGGCATCGGGCTGATCGCCGCCCGCGAGCTGGCCCGGGCCGGGGCCAGGGTGATCGCCGCCGTACGGGATCCGGCTAAGGCTCGAGCCGCCCTGGCCGGGGCGGCTGACCCAGCCCGTTCGGTAGAGATCCGCCAGCTCGACGTGTCAGATTTCGGATCGATCCGGGCGTTCGCCGATGCCGTGGAGGGGACCGTTGACGTGCTGGTCAACAACGCCGGCGTGATGGATATACCGCTCCAGCGCACGGCCGGCGGTTTTGATCTCCAGACCGCCACCAACTACTTCGGGCCGTTCGTGCTCACCAACCTGCTCGCCGACCGCATCACCGACCGGGTGGTAAGCGTGACCAGCCAGCTCCACCGCCGGGGCCGGCTCGACCTTGGCGACCTCGACTGGCGCACCCGTGCCTACGACCCGATGCAGGCCTACTGCGACTCCAAGCTGGCCGTCGTCCTTTTCTCCCTGGAGCTGCAGCGGCGGCTGACCGCTGCGGGCCGCCCGGTCCGCTCGGTGCTCGCTCATCCCGGCATCGCCACCACCACCCTGGCCGCGCACTCCTCCGCCAACCGGATCAACAGGCTGCGGTTTCTGCTCAACGACCCTGAGCACGGGGCCCTGCCGACCCTCTACGCCGCCACCCAGGACGTGCCCGCCAACGCCTACGTCGGCCCCGACGGGCTGGGCAGCATCAGGGGGTACCCGGTCGTCCGCCGGCCCGGCAAGGCTGGTCGCGACGCCGAGGTCGCCCGCCAGCTCTGGGGGGCCACTGCGGCGCTCACTGGTGTTAGTGCCCTGGCCGCAGCCGCGTGACCCCGGCGCGTCGCGGCCGGCCTGGCCTCGCCAGTCAGGTGCAGAGTCAGGTGCGGCAGGGTCAGGTGCGGCAGGGTCAGGTGCCGCAGTAGGTGACGTACGGGGCGCCCACGGGGGCCGGGCCGGCGTAATCCGCCAAGCCGGGTCGCTCCTGGAAGGGGCGGGAGACGACGTCCACGAGACGGCGGAACGGCTCCAGGTCGCCCTCGGTCGCCGCCGCAAGCGCTTCCTCGACGCGGTGATTGCGCGGGATGTAGACGGGGTTGACCCGGTCCATCGCGGCGGCTACCGCGGCACGGTCCGCGGGCAGCAGGGCCTCGCGACGGGCGGCCCAGGTGTCGAAAGGCTCCGGCACAGTGAACAGCGTCCGGGCGGTGCCGGCGGACAGCGCGCGGAAGAACAGCGTGAAGTCGACCTTCTGCAGCCGCATCGGCTTCAGGATGTCCTCCATCAGGTCCCGGTCCGGCGCCGCGAGGCCGAGCTTCGCCGCCATGCCTTCGGCCCAGTGCTGCTCGTAGGCGTGAGCGAACCCGTTCAGCACCTCCGTGGCCGCCTCAACCGCGGCCTCGCCGCTGTCGTCGAACAGCGGCAGCAGGGCCTCGGCCAGCCGGGCCAGGTTCCACTGCAGGATCCTCGGCTGGTTGCCATAGGCGTAGCGGCCCTGGTCGTCAATGGAGCTGAACACCGTGGCCGGGTCGAAGGCATCCATGAAGGCACACGGACCATAGTCGATGGTCTCGCCGGAAATCGTCGTGTTGTCCGTGTTCATGACCCCGTGGATGAACCCCACCAGCATCCAGCGGGCCACCAGCGACGCCTGCGCCTGGACCACGCGCCGGTACAGGTCCAGGTACCGGTTCGGAGCGCCGGCGGCTTCGGGGTAGTGACGGGCGATGGCGTAGTCGGCGAGTGCACGCAGCACGTCCCGGTCGCCGGACGCGGCCGCGTACTGGAATGTGCCCACGCGCAGATGGCTGGCGGCTACCCGGGCGAGCACCGCGCCCGGCAGCGGCCTTTCCCGGCGCACCTGCTCGCCCGTGGCGATCACCGCGAGCGCCCGCGTGGTGGGGATGCCGAGGCCGTGCATGGCCTCGCCGATGAGATACTCGCGCAGCATCGGGCCGACCGCGGCCTTGCCGTCGCCACCGCGGGCGAACGGGGTGCGCCCGGACCCCTTGAGATGAAGGTCGCGGCGGCGCCCGCGGGTATCGATTACCTCGCCGAGCAGCAGCGCGCGGCCGTCCCCGAGGCGGGGCGAGTAGGCGCCGAACTGGTGGCCGGCGTAGGCCTGGGCGACCGTCGTGATCCCCTCCGGGACCTGGCCCGCCAGCAGCGCGACGCCCGAAGGCTCTCGCAGCTCCGCGGGATCGGCGCCCAGCTCGGCCGCCAGCTCCTCGTTGAGCACCAGCAGCCCGGGGGCAGGCGCCGGGGCCGCGGTCCACGGCATGGAAAGGCCGGGCACCTCGCGGGCGTAGGAATCCTCGAACCGGAACAAGGTCGTCGCAACGGTCATCCTTCGAGACTACGGGCCCGCGGTCGTCCGGCAAGTTCCCGCTCACGCCGCGCCAATGCGCTTGCCATATCCGTACGATACCGTATCGTACGGATATGGCCAGGGGTGAGGCACGTGAGAAGGCGATCCTGGCCGCCGTCATCGGCCTGCTAGGCGAGCTGGGCTACGAGGGAGTGACGATGGACGCCGTCGCGGCCCGGGCGCACGCCAGCAAGACGACGATCTACACGCGCTGGCCAGGCAAGGCGCAGCTGGTCCGGGCCGCCGTGGACGGCTACGTGGCCGGGCGCCTGCCGGCCGGGGCCGATACCGGCAGCCTGCGGGGCGACCTGATAGCGGTGATGCAGGCCATGGCCGGCCACCTGACGGCCGAGTTCCTGGCCATGATGTCCGGCCTCATGCACGCGATGCGGACCGACTCCGAGCTGGCCGCATCGCTGCGGCCGCGCTTCGGCGTCGGCCATACGGTCGCCCTGTCCATCATCAGCCGCGCGGCCGGGCGCGGCGAGCTGCCCGCCGGCGCTGACACCGAACTGGCCGGCCTCACGCACGAGGTGATCGAGGCGCACGTGCTGCGGCAGATGGCAGCCGGCCGGACCCTTGACCCGGAATTTGCCAGGCACGTCGTCGATGACCTGGTCATCCCCGTCCTGGCCGCCTATCAGAAGGGAGACCGCGATGTCCCTGGCATCGCTGGACAAGCAGGCGGTTGAGCAGTTCACCCGCCATTTCGAGACGCTGTTCGACACCGGCGACGCGGCCGGCATGGCAGCCTTTACGCCCAGGACGCCCGGCTGCTGGCCGAGAACATCGAGCTGATCCGGGGCCGCGAGGCTATCGAGCAATTCTGGCGCCACGCCATCGGGCGCGCCCAGGCAGCAGGCGCCGTCCGGACCATCAGCCTGGACGAGGTGACCAGCTCCGGAAGCCTGGGATACGCACTCGGCACCGTTACCGTGCGCATCCCGCCCGGACGCCAGATCACGACCAAGTACGCGACGATCTGGCAGCGTGATGCCGACGGCCGCTGGCGGCTCGCCGTCGACTCATCCAGCCCCAACCCGGCCCCGGTCCCTGACACCGCCCCGGCGCCGTGATGCAGGTTTGGCTCACGCTGTCGCGGCGCTAGGGCAAGATGCCCGCTCCGTTCAGGCTTTCAATGAGGAGGGCCGCGCCCAGAATGATCAGTCCAGCTCCTGAGCCCAGGGTCAGGAGCTGGGGAGGAGCAGGCGGCGCCAGGTGTCGGCCAGGAAGTGCTCGTAGCGCTCGGGGCGCCAGCCCCGCTGGCTGACGAGCAGCTGGTAGAGCTCGGGGGCGTTGGTGGCCCACACGATGTCGGCGGCGTCGCCCAGATCGAGGCGCAGCGGGGCCACGGCGGCAAGGTCGGCGACGAACCGGCGCATGTTCGCCGCCCGGCGCTCGGCGATCTGATGCCACAGCGCAGCCAGTTCTGGCTCGGCCGGCGTGGCCTGCTGGATGATGGACAGGACCGGCACCAGGCGGCCGGCGATGCCGCGCATCGCCGATGCGTATATGGCGATTTTGGTCTCGGCGTCGCCGGCGGCGCGGATGGCCTGCACGTAATCGCGTTCCTCGGCCGGAACAGCCTGACTGCCGCCGGAGATGGCGGTCTCGATCAGGAGGCGGGCCAGCTCGGCCTTACGGCCGACTGCGGCATAGACGGTGTCCACGGCCACTCCCGCCCGCTCGGCAATCGCCGCCATCGGCGTCGCCGCGTAGCCCCGGGCGGTGAACAGCTCCAGCGCGGCGTCCAGGATTGCCCGGCGGGTATGGGCGGCCGCCTCGCGGCGCTTGCTGGCGTCGTAGCGGCGCTTGACGGGAGGCTCCACAGGAGTCATGATATCCATATTAATCCGAAATACGTTCGGATCAATATTGGAGGGGACACTATGACATACGCGTTCACCTACGACGTGCCGATCACCGCCGAGATCTACGCCCGGATCATCGAGGGCATAGGCCCGCAGCGCCCGCCCGGGCTGATCGCGCACCTGGCCTACCGCACGGACACCGGACTGCGCTACGTCGAGGTATGGCAGACCCAGGATGACTACAAGGCCTTCGAGCACGACCGCCTGCACCCCGTCGTCCATCCGCTGCTGCAGGACATGCTCGGCTTCGTGCCACCCGAACCGCCCAGGACCGAGCTCGACCTCGTCGACGCCTGGACCGCAGAGCACTCCCAGACCACCTGACGCCGATCCCCAGGCCAGCAGAGGCGTCTTGGGCGTCTTGGGCGCGTCAGGACGTCTCGCTGACCTGCCGGTTTCGATGGGCGCGATCTGCCCGTTTGGGTAGTGCGCTCTGGGGCTGGCGAGGCAACAAAGACTCCAGCGCAGCAGGCGCGCCAGCGATGAGTTCATGCGTTCATCCCGGTCTTAAGGGTGTACCTAGGACCAGGAAGAGGTAGCGGATGAACGCACCAGTGACCACCCTTGACCAGCGGTACAGCGATCCGGAAGCACGTGCCATCGGGTGGGAGGAAACCCAGAGGCTGCTCGAAACAGCCGAGCTGTCGTGGATCTCCACGGTCCGGGCCGACGGCCGGCCTCATGTGACACCGCTGGTCGCAGTGTGGGTGGACGGCGCTCTTTACTTTCACTCCGGCGCTGAGGAACAGAAGTTCGCCAACCTGCGCGTTAATCCGCACGTAGTCCTGACGACCGGCTGCAACCGCTGGGACGAAGGGATCGACGTCGTGGTCGAGGGCACTGCCGTCCACGTCACTGACGAGAAGGTGCTCGCTGCCGTCGCCGAAGCCTTTGCCGCCAAGTGGGACGGCCGGTGGCAGCTCACGGTTCGTGATGGCCGCTTCTACCACGGCAGTGCCTTCGATTACCCGAGCGAAGTCTTCGGCGTTGAGCCGGCCAGAGCCTTCTCCCATGCCAAAGGTGATCCTTTCGGTGCCACCACGCACAGGTTCTGACCGGTTACAGAACCGGCAGCTGCTGGCCACGGTGACGCTGTAATGGCTCACCGGGACCACTGCTGCCGCGCCTGACGACAGCCGGGGTTCTGCGCAAATCACTCGTAACGGAGGATGCCGGCTGACGGCCAGCGAGCCATGGTGGTACCGGACGCCGCTGCACCGACGGCCGAACGGAGAAGTGGCATGAGTGCTCAGCACCTACTTACTGCGCTGTTTGACGCTGGTCTGGCGTCTGGGGTGGCGCCCGCAGCTGCCACCCGGTACGGCAGCCGACGCCGGGACCGAAGGAGTGCGTCATGACGGCAGAGACGGCGCCTGGTCAGGCTGGGGCGACGCCAGGAGGTCCGGCTGAGCCCCGGCCGACGCAGCGGCCCGGCCGCTCCCAACGCATGGTCAGCTACGGGATCTGGCTCGCGGTGGGGACGCGCATGCTGGGCGACCGCCGCTTCCAGGCAACAGTCATTACCGGCGCCATTGGGGCGTACGCGCTGGCCAACCTGCTCAAGAACAACCAGGCGCGCCCGGTGAGGCGCGTGGGGGGCTGGTATAAGAGGATCGGCGAAAAGGAGCTTCAACGCGCGCAACAGGCACTGGAGCCGGGCAAACGCTAGATCCGGGGATGGCCCGATGAGCGCCGCCGGGCTGGGAGTTGCGGCGCGGCACCGCTTGTGCGCGGGCGTGTCTCAGGTGGCTGTGGTGACCGTGTTCCGGTGGGTGGCTCGTGCCCGGTCCAGGCGCACTGCGACGGTGGCCGCGAGCAGGGCAGCCCCGATGGCGATAAGGGTGATCTGCCAGCCGGGCATGCCGGTGCTGATCACGTGGACAGCGGTGGCCGGGGCCGGCGCGACGAGGCTGGTCCCAATATAGGGATCCCCGGTATATCCCCGTGGGTCCGGTATCGGATCCGTCCCCGCAAAGGCGGCGGGGACGGCGGCCACCGATGCGAGCAGAACCACTGCCAGCCCGGCCAGGACTCCCGTGAGATGGCGGATGTACCGGATTCCTTTCATGATGATCTCCTTCGGCTCATGGTGCGACTGTCAGGTCCCAGTGTTGGCAGGCGCGCGGCGCGTCCGCTATCCGACGTTCTGCGGATGCCCAGACCAGCGTGGCCCGGCGTAACGTGGAGTAACCAGGTGAGAAGGGGGCTGCGATGAGCACTTCGGTAATGCCCACCGAACGAGACCTGCGTACCCTCGCCGGGATCGTCAGCGACCGCCGGTCCGACCTCGGCGCGTACGGGCTGCCGCTGTCCCTGCTGGCTGAGCTGATGGGTCAGATCCGCTGCGACATCGTCGCGTTCCACGGCTACGACAGCGAGCGCCAGCAAACAATGTTCTTGCAGCACCTCCCGGGCGGTGAGGACCTGGCGGTAGAGGAGGACTACAACGCGCTGCACTGGCAGCACTACTGGAACTGCCAGCCGTGCAGCTATCCCGACCGCACCGGCGACCTGCGCAGCATCGTTAAGCCCACGGACTTCTACTCAAGCAGGCAATGGCATTCCACCGGCATGTACTACGACATGTACCGGCCGTGGGGAAACGAGCACGATTTGATGCTGACCCTGCCCGCAGCATCCAGCCAGGTCTGCGGGCCGGGCCGGACCGTGCGGCTGTTCTTCTTCCGCGGGCCCGGAGCCGACTTTTCCGAGCATGACCGGGCGCTGCTGGTGCTGCTGCGCCCGCATTTGCACCAGGCCTATCTCGACGCCGAACGCCGCCGCCACCACCCGGTCCCCCAGCTCACCGGCCGGCACTGGGATCTGCTGCGCCTGCTCGCCGCCGGCCACACCAACGCCCAGATCGCCCGCCGCCTGGGCATCTCTGAGGGAACCGTGCGCACCCACCTGGAGACCATCTACACCCGCCTGAACGTTTCCAGCCGAACCGCCGCCGTGACCCGCGCCTTCCCTGACCGGGTTGCGTAGTCCTGCATGACGTGGCTCCCCGGAGAGGGCAGCACCGGGCTGGCTCGTTAAGATCGCGGGCCGGGCCGTATGGTCAGGGCCTGGCTGGTGATCTCCCGGTTGACGATGTCCGTCGCGACTTCGGTGAGCTTGCGGTTGCGCTCGCGGGTGTACCTCCTCAGCAGGAGGAAAGCGTCGTCCACAGACATGGTGAGGTATTCGGCGATCATGCCTTTGGCCTGCTCGATGACTACCCGGCTGGCCAGCGCCGCCTGGAGCTGCTCGGCCAGCACGCCGTGATGCCGCAGGGCCTGCTCCTGGATCAGCGCGATCGCTGCCATCTTGGCCATGGCCTGCGCGATCTCTACCTCGGCGTCGGTGAACGCCTCGTCGCCGCCGCGGAAAAGATTCAGGACGCCGATCACCTGCGCCCGGACCCGCAGCGGCACCGCGCACATCCGCTGGAAGCCCGCCTCGGCCGCCTGCGGGGCGAAGGCCGGCCAGCGGCTCCGGCTGTCGGCCGCGCTGGCCTGCATGGTCTGGCCTCTGGCGAAGGCATCCAGGCAGGGACCTTGCGAGCCTTGCAACTCCAGCAGCTCCAGCAACCGCATCCGCTCTTCCGAGGACGCGACCAGCCGCAGCCCGCCGTGTCCGTCGTCCAGCATCACACCGGCGGCCCCGGCCCCCAGGATCCATACTGAGTCAACGGACAGGCCATGCAGGAACTCCACGATGTCGAAGTCGTCGGCCAGCGTATCGGCCAGCCGCACGAAGGCACTGGCCAACCGGGCCTCCCGGGCCATGTCACTCCTCAGGCCAGCGTCGTGAGCAGCTCTGGGCCCTCCAGCCGACTCACTCATCGAACCGCACCCGCCGCTCCACGACGTCACGCGCGACGTCATACATTGACCGGCCGCTCCCGAATGCTGCCGCCCTCAGCCGGGCCAGCGCGTTGGCCACGGTGTCATCGATCTGCGCGGCGATCATCCCGGTCGCCTGATGGACTACGAGCCGGTCCGCGCCGGCCGTCTCCAGCAGGTCCGCCAGGCCCCGGCCGCCCGGCGCGTAATGTTCATACAGCACCGCATCCCGGGCGATGTCGGCCGCTACCAGCGCATCGGTCAGGTGCTCCTCACTCAGCATCCCGGGTGTGTCCCGGCACAGGTCCATCGTGCCGATCCCGCTGCCCCCCACGGTCAGCGGCAGTGAGAACTCGGCCTGCACGCCGACCGCCAAGGCGCCCGCCGCGAAGGCGGGCCAGCGGTTCGCGTCCTCAGCTGTCAGGTCCGGCAGCAACACCGGAGCCCTGGAGGCATAAGCCTCCAAACATGGCCCTTCACCCAGCTCGGCCTGCAGTGTCGTGATCGCGGCGGCGTGCCGCCCGGCCCCAGCTAGCATGCCCGCCGACTCGGTCTCCGACATCAGCACCAGCGCGCACCCCGACAAGCGCATCTCATCTACCGCGAACCGGCACAGCCGCTGCATCAGCTCGCTGGTACCGGGCGCCGCATCGCGCTGGGTGACCGCCGCCACGATGCGGAGCCGCCGTCCGTCGTCCCGCATCTGGTCTCCTCGCCCACCGCCCCGCGGCCTGCCGGGCATCTTTCCTCACCATAACCCCGAACCCTGGGCCTAGAGAGCAGGTGCGTGGCGACGCCGCCCGGCGGTCTCGACGCAGTGATCGCGGTTGGGGCATCGAGAGCGCGGGGAAGACAGTCCCGCCGCCAAAGGCGAGCGAAACCATTTAGCCAGCTTGATTCAGGTCAGCGGTAGCGCAGGAGGGCGCGGGCGCGCCGAGCGGCCCTCCGCCAACGAAGCGGACTTACGCGCCCGCTGGTGACAACGCTGGTCACACTAGCCATGAAAACGGCCCTCCGGGTGATATCGGGAGGGCCGTTTTGCCTGGTAGCGAGGACGGGATTTGGAAGGGCGCTGCCTGCGCGCTGACCCCGGCACCCAGGACCGGGACAGAACACGAACCGCGTCATGCTAGCTCTGGCCGCTGCGCCGGGATCCGGACTTTCCCCGGGCCAGGATGTATGCGGCCGAGAAGATCACCGCCGATACGGCGAACAGCACCCATGCCCACCGGTAGCCGTGAGAGAGCAAGATGATGCCAAGGACCAGGTTCCAGGTACCAGCGGTAATGCGCACACCCGTGACGACATAGGGGTGACGGTATCCCCATGACCGAAGGCTGCTGTTGCCAGTTGCTGCGTACATTGCGATGTCTCCTTGCCAGCGGTGCCCGGCCACTCCGGCCACCTGTCTCGATACTCCCTGCGCGTCGAGAGGAGATCCACCGTGCGGTCACCCGAACCTTGGTACGGCTAGCACGGTCCGCGGGTTCCGCCCTGCGGGGTGACCGAGGGCCGCTCACCCGCTACGAGGCATCGCCGGGAGTGATGGTGACTCGTGGATGAGAAGCCGCCTGTTGTCGCCCGAAAGGTGTGTCAGCCACACCTAGTAGAGGCATGCTGCCGCCCTGCTACCAGGCTGCCAGCCGGCGTAGCGTTCGGCACAGATCCTGCTGAGGGGGCGGAAATACCGGTCACGAGCTCGGGCAGGCTCAAGGGAGGGTGAGTTACATGTCAGCATGGCTGAGCAAGTGGGCACCCGCGTCCGGCGTGCTGGCCGCGGTGCTCGTCGCGATCGCATTTTTCGCGTCGCCGAAAGCGCCGGGCGATAACGCCACTGGCGCGCAGGTCATCGCCTGGTACAACAGCCACAACGCGTCGGACTTCGCGTCCGACCTGATCGGGGGCGTGGCCGTACTGCTCCTCGTGCTGTTCGCGGTGGCACTGGTCCGGCAGGTGCGGACCGGTGACCGCTGGCTGGCGTACGGGGCACTCGCCGGGGCTGTCTTCGGTGGCGTGGGCTTCCTGACCTCCGTCGGCTTCGACTCGGTCCTGGCGCAGAACCACAACCACCTGACGGCCGCGTCGGCCCAGACGCTGAACCTGCTCGAGAACGATTTCTTCCTGCCCATTTTCGTCGGGTTCGCCCTGTTCGGCATCCTGGCCGGCCTGGCCGTGGTGGTGGGGCGGATCCTGCCGAAATGGATGGGATGGGTCATGTTCGCGTTCGGCCTGGCCTGCCTGGCCGGTCCCATCGGGTTCTTCGGCATCCTGGCCACGATGCTGTGGGTCCTGGTGGCCGGGATCTGGATGGTCAAGCAAGGCCCGCCGGTCCCTGAACACGTGACACTGCTGGCCGACCAGCACGTTACGGTCTGAGCCGAGCGGGCGCTTCGTTAGCAAATCCGTTAGCAGACGACATGCAAGAGGCCCTTTCCATGTTCGGAAAGGGCCTCTTGCCTTGGTAGCGGGGCAGGATTCGAACCTGCGACCTCTGGGTTATGAGCACCACGACGCGCGCCTTGTGTCGTCTCGCGCGGTCTCTCGTCACCGCACTGGCCTCGGGGAACCCGGGCTCCGGACATCGCGGCAGAGTTGCTGGGTCTCCGCTGTCTCGCTCCATCCCGCCGCGTCCGGTTTACAAATTGGTTTACATAGCCGATCCCCGACCTGCGCCTTTCTGCCTTCGAATAGGCATGAACGCACGTGACACGGATCTCTACGCGTCGTTTCAGGCTGCCAGCGAAGGCTTTACCCGGCGTCTGAGCCCTCGCCGGACGGCTCGTGGTCACGATGCGAGAGCAGCACGGCGACACTAGCCGGTCCGGCGGAACAGGTGAGATCTTGACCGCTGCTTCTTTCCTACGGCCCCGTCCCGGTGACCACGGGAGCCCGGACGGGCGTCATGTCTGGCCCAGCCCAGCCAGCTGGCGCCCTGGCATCACCGGCCGTGGTGATAACCGGCCCCAGCGCCCGAGATAAGGCGTTTCCCCGTTTCCCTCCGGGGGAGGTGAGCTGCGTGATGTACCGGCTCAAGCACCAAGTGCGTACGCGGATCTGGCTGATCCCGTCTCTCGGCCTGCTGGGGGGCCTAGGCCTCGCGGTCGTCACTATCGCCGTCGACCGTGCGCACCACTTTTCGCTGATCAGCCAAGCGGTAACCGGCACGCCGACCGACGTGCAGACGATTCTCAGCACGTCTGCCACAGCGCTCGTGACGCTGACCAGCGTGGTACTCAGCCTCACGCTGGTAGCGGTGCAGCTGGCCATGGGACAGTTCTCGCCGCGGATCGTCGGCGCGCTGCTGAATGACCGGCTCAGTCAGGCCGCCATCGCGCTGTTCACCGGGACGTTCTCCTACACGATGCTCGTCACCCGTGAAGTGAACGACAAGACCGGCGCCATCCCGGGCGTGTCGGTGCTGACCAGCTACGCACTGATTTTGGCCTCGGTCCTCGCGCTCGTCCTGTTCGTCCATCACGCCGGCCAGGGCATCCGCGCATCAGGCCTGATCGACCTGGTCGGTGACCGGACCCGCGACCAGCTTGAGACCGTCTACCCGCACCGGCATGCCGACGCACCGCCCCTTCCGGACGGCCGGGAAGTGCTCACCTCCCCGGCGCCAGGCAACATCGTGCACGTCGACTACGACCGGCTGGTGGCCATCGCGCGGCAGGCGGAGTCAAGGCTGGAGCTCCTGGTGACGATGGGTGACTTCGTGCCGGGCGGCGCGCCGCTGTTCCGGGTGGCGGGCATCCTGTCCGAGAAACAGCGCCAGCAGGTGCTCCGCTGCGTGCTCCTCGGTCCCGAACGCACCCACGACGACGATCCCGCCTACGGGATCCGCAAGCTCGTTGACATCGCCGAACGCAGCATCGCGTCATCCCCGTTCGAAGATCCCTCCACCACCGTCATGGCCTTGCACCGGCTGTATGACTGCCTGCGCATCCTTGCCGACCGCGACATCCCGCCCGGGCGACGATGCGACGCCGACGGGCAGCTCCGGCTGACCATGCGCGTCCTGGACTGGGACGGCTACGTCCGGCTTGCCTTCGACGAGATCCGCCTGGCCGGGGCCGGCTCCCCGCAGGTGGCCCGCCGGTTGCAGGCGGCCCTCGAGGGCCTCAAAACCGTAGTCCCGCCCACCCGGCGCCCCGCCCTCGACCGCCAGCTTGACCTGCTCGGCGCCGCTATCGCCCGGCAATATCACGACGACCGGGACCGCCGCGCCGCCCTCATCCCGGACACCGAAGGCATCGGCTCCGGCCCCGACGTCGTCATGGCCGACGGCCAGCAAGACAGCTGGCTCGGGCCGTAGCACCACCGGGCCCCGGCCGCCGGTCAGCTCCAGCAATCTCTGACGCACGCCTCGACCGAGATCACCAGCGAGTCATGTGACGACCAGGCCGCAGCGGTCGGCGGGGACCCCGGTGAGGCGGCATAAGCCGGAGCCACGTTTACAAATCCGTTTACAGACGGCATGCAGAAGGCCGCCTCCCTGTTGGAGAGACGGCCTCTGAGGTTGGTAGCGGGGGCAGGATTTGAACCTGCGACCTCTGGGTTATGAGCAAGCCGAGGGCCGTCGCAACCCGTCCAGCCTGTTACCAGGCATCGCAGATGACCCCGGCCGAAGCGCGGCGGAGTCTCTCCCAGTCTCACCGGTACGGTCCCGTCTCACCCCGTCTTGGTCACAGCCATGGTCACACGCCCGGGCCATGGCGCCTTGCGAAGGGCCGGGTTAGCCCGGCTGACGCGGGGTGCGGCAGAGCCGCCGAAGGCCGGACGGGCCCGGCAGTAGGCGCACAAGTATCCGCTAATGCGTGGCTGGCTCGATTCCGGTATTGGCCGGTCCCGGCGGTCAGATCAGGCTGATCTGAGATACCGAGATGGGAGCGTGTGGCGCGGAATTCCCGGCGGCAACTGTCCGCGTGCAGTGTTCGTGAGCGGGCCTTTGGAGGGGCTGGGTGGATGACGACGGATGCTCGGGAATCACTGGTATCAGGTTTTCATGCGTTCACGGGCAGGTTTCGGCCACCTAGAGAGCGGCATCGCGTTCGTTACGTGGTCAGCCACATCCGGCAGGACTTGACCGACAACCACGCGGGGCTGTTCGTCTAGGTCGTCCGGACCTGCCTGGAGTAAGCCAGTGTCGCTAGCGGATCCAGCTCTGGTCGGCGAGGAAGCCCCAGACCGGGTTGTACTGGTAGTTGCCCAGCCGCCGGGAGGTCAGCTCGACGTCCCGAAGGGACACGGTCGGCACCCAGGCGGCGGCGTCGGTGAGCTGGCGGTCGACCGCGGCCCAGGCGGCTGCGGACCGGGCCGGATCGGTGAGCCCGAGCTGGCTGGCGCGCCGCATCGCGCGGTCGAGCGCCGGGTCGCAGAAGTAACCGTTGCTGGTACCGCCGCCGCAGCCGAGGAACTGGGGAATGTAGGACGACGGATCGGGGTAATCGGAGCTCCAGTCGCCGTCGGTGGAGATCTGGAACCCCTTACGCATCGACATGGTGATCGTGCCGAACGGGACGAAGTGCAGGCGGACGCCGTAGCCGAGGGTACGCAGCACGCCGGCGAAATAAGCGGCGACGCCGGGCGGAACGAAGCCTTCGTCCGGGCTCCCCCACACGTCGACCCGCTCCCCCGAGGTTCCGGATTCGGAGACCAGCTGCCGGGCGCGGGCCATGTCCGGGGCGCTCCAGGCGCCGTCGGGACGCGGACGCATCGTGTACGGGCAGTAAGCGGAGTAGCCACGCAGGCCGGGAACTACCGGCTGGCAGGCGGGGGTGGCGAAGTCCGGCCCTCCGTACAACTGGACGAGATGGGCCCGGTCGATCGCGTAGTTGAGGGCCTGCCGGACCCGGACGTCATTGAACGGAGCGAGGTGAGTGTTGAGGGGAGCGAACTCGATGCCGAACTGCGGGCTGGAATGCAGTTGAGCCGGCTGCCGGAACTGAAGCTGCCGGTACTGGCCTGGTGGAAGCTGACCGTAGAACCAGTCGGCCCGTCCCTGGCTGACCGCGGTCACCGCGGCCTGCGCGGTCGGCACGGTCCGCCACACGATCGTGTCGGGATTTCCGGTCGGCT
This sequence comes from Streptosporangiaceae bacterium, assembly GCA_049284535.1. Classification (GTDB taxonomy): domain Bacteria; phylum Actinomycetota; class Actinomycetes; order Streptosporangiales; family Streptosporangiaceae; genus Palsa-504. Next base: position 1,665 of record JBAPYC010001245.1, on the reverse strand, counting down.
GGGCGGCGTAGGACCACTCGCGGAACAGCGGGTTTCGCACGAACCGGACCATCGTGCGGTCGGCGTCGGCGATCCGGTAAGGCCCGGTGCCGGGCACCGTACGCGCGCCGGGCTCGTGGTCCGGCGTTCCGGGCGGGATCGGTGCCGAGTAGGAATACTCGGTCAGCTTGAACAGGAACTCGGGGTCGGGTGCGGTGAGGTGGAAGGTGACCGTCCCGGCGGCGTTGTCGGTGACGATGCCGCGGGACAGGTCGCAGCCGTGCGGGTGGTCGCCGCACGCGGCGGCGCCGACCAGGCCGGCGTACAGCGACCGGCCTGGAGATCCGACCCGGAACAGGCGCTCGATCGCGCGCCGGAAGTCACTGGCCCGCAGCGGCTGGCCGTCGGAGTACCGGATGCCGGGACGGATCCGGAAGGCGTAGGTCGTGCCGTCGGACGGCGCCGGGATGGCTAGCGCGAGATCGGGGACGATCCGCAGCCCGTCAACGCCGGCGCTCCGCTGGAAGGTGACGAGGTCGTCGTAGGCCAGCCCGCCAAACATCGGGTTGTAGGCGTAGTAGAAGAACGCCGGGTCGATCGAGGTACTGGTCGCCGGGGCGGACGAATCGAGGGTGTCCGTGGTCGCGATCGTGAGCGTCCCGCCCCGATGACCGCCGTCACCGGCCGCGACGGCCACCCACAGCCGCCCTCGTCCGGTGATGAGCGAGGTCGGGGAACCGCCGACGATCAGGCTGGCGACGGCCCGGTTACGGCCCGGGTCGATCCGCGAGACGGTGCCCGCATACCGGTTGGCGACCCACACCGAGCCGGCCCCGGCCGCCAGCGCGGCCGGCCCGCTTCCGACCGGGACCGTGGCTGTCACCGCCAGGGTGGCCGGGTCGACCCGGGACACGGTCCCGTCCAGGCTGTTAGCGACCCACAGCGAGCCGGCCTGCGCAGTGAGCGCGACCGGTCCGTTGCCGACGTGCACGCGCCCGGTCGCCCGGCCCGAGGCGGGATCGACCTTCTCGATCGTCCCGCTGTCGTACCCCGCCACCCACAGTGCCCCGTCCACCGCCGCGAGCGCGCTCGGCTGCAGATCCAGCGGCAGCGTGCGGCGCAGCGATCCGGTCCCAGGATCGACCTCGAACAGCTCGCGGGCGACGGGGTCGGCCACCCACAGGCCGCCGGCGCCGTACGCGATCGCGCCGGGGTTCGTCCCCGGGAGCGGGATCGTCTGCGTCACGGCTTCGGTGGCGGGGTCGATCCGGGTGACGGTCGCGCCCACGGTGCTCGCCACCCAGATCGCCCCGGCGCCGCTGGTGATGCTCCCGGGGCCGCCCCCGACCAGGATCCGGTCGACCTCGGCACCGGAACCCGGGTCCACCCGCGAGACCTTCCCGCCGCCCGGATCGGCGACCCAGACCGAACCGCTGCCGCCGCTGACCGCACCGGGCGCCCCGGCGAGCTTGGTCGCGTGCACGAGCTGGTCCGAGGCGGTATCGACGGCGACCAGGCCGCTCGCGCCCGCCAGGGTGGCCTGGCCCGCGGCCGGGCCGCGGAAGCCGATGAGGAGGCTGGCAACCAGGACCCCCACCCCGGTCGCCACGATGGCGGCCAGCCGCGTCCGGCGGGTACGCGGCCGGGCCGCGCCGCCCGCGAGGGCCGGTATGGGCGGGGCCGGGT
>JBAPYC010001244.1:0-4352 GCA_049284535.1 Streptosporangiaceae bacterium | reverse complement strand
GCGCTGGCCGACCGGTTCCTGCGCCTGCTGCCCGAGCCGCAGCTGGCCGCCCTGCTCCGCTCGGCGGGCCTGCCCGACCACGAGGCCCGGCGGCGCGCGGGATCACGAGCCGGCCTGGAAGACCTGCCGCCGTCGGGGCGGCCGGCCTTCCGGCTGGAGGGAGCACGGTGAGACCGTTCGGCTCAGGGCCGTTGACGAGACCTGCTGGGAGGCAGCGTGGCTATCACCTTCGGCGACAACCAGTACGGCAAGGCGGAGGTGCGCCTGGTCCGCATTAACCGCGGCGTGGCCCGGCACGAGATCAAGGACCTGAACGTGTCGACTGCGCTGCGCGGCGACTTCACCGACGCCCACCTGCGGGGTGACAACGCCAAGGTGGTGGCCACCGACACCCAGAAGAACACCGTCTACGCCTTTGCCCAGCAATACGGCGTGGGTGAGATCGAGGAGTTCGCGCTGCGCCTGGGACGGCACTACGTGGACGACTTCGAGTGGGTGACCGGGGCCAAGGTCAGCATCGAGGAGTACGGCTGGGACCGGATCGCGGTCGACGGCGCCGAGCACGAGCACGCCTTCTCCCGGGCCGGCGGCGGCACCCGGACCACGGACGTGACCGTCGACGGCGGCCAGGCCTGGGTGGTCTCGGGCCTGACCGGCCTGGTGGTGCTCAAGTCAACCGGATCGGAATTCCACGGCTTCCCGCGCGACCGGTACACCACGCTGGGCGAGACCGCCGACCGCATCCTGGCCACCGCGGTGACCGCCCGATGGCGCTACGCAGGAATCGATGTGGACTGGGCGAAGAGCTACGCCGACGTGCGGCGGATCATGCTCGCGGCGTTCGCCACCAAGCACAGCCTGGCACTGCAGCAGACCCTGTACTACATGGGCGAGCAGGTGCTCCAGGCCCACCCGGAGATAGCCGAGATCCGGATGTCGATGCCGAATAAGCACCATTTCCTGGTCGACCTGAGCCCGTTCGGCCTGCCCAACGACAACGAGGTGTACTACGCCGCGGACCGGCCCTACGGGCTGATCGAGGGCACAGTGACCCGCGACGACGCGCCGTCGCCGGGACGGGCCTGGCAGGCCATCCCGGGCTTCTGAGGGGAGAAAATCTGACAGGGAGAAGACAGTGACGCTGTTCGCCGGGACGATCGTGGACACGCCGGGCGACCCGTTCCGCGGCGATCCGGCGGGCGCGCTGGCCGCGGATCAGGACGGGGTGCTGCTGGTCCGGGACGGGGTCATCCGGGCCCGGGGCACGCTGGCGGCGCTGCGCGCCGAGTTTCCCGCCGAGCCGGTCACCCGGCTGGACGGCGGGCTGTTGGTACCCGGCTTCGTCGACACCCACGTGCACTTCCCGCAGGTCCGGGCGATCGGCGGGCTGGGCATGTCGCTGCTGGACTGGCTGGAGCAGTGCGCGCTGCCGGAGGAAGCCAAATTCGCCGACCGGGACTACGCGCACGCGGTGGCGGCCGAGTTCCTGGACGGGCTGATCGTCTCCGGGACGACGAGCGCGCTGGTGTTCGGCTCGCACTTTGCCCGGCCATGGACGAGCTGTTTACCGCGGCCGCCGGGCGCGGCCTGAACATCACCTCGGGCCTGGTGCTATCCGACCGGATCCTGCGCCCCGATCTGCTGAACGTGCCGGAGACCGCCCTGGCCCAGAGCGCGGACCTGATCGCCCGCTGGCACGACCGCGGGCGGCTGCGCTACGCGGTCACGCCGCGCTTCTCGCTGTCCGCCTCGGACGAGATGCTCGACGTGTGCGCCCAGCTGCTCGGCAAGGGTGCCTGGTTTACCTCGCACGTGAACGAGAACGTCGCCGAGATCGCCACCGTGGCCGGGCTGTTCCCCGGCGCCCGGCACTACCTGGATACCTACCGCCGGCATGGGCTGGTCACCGAGCGCAGCGTGTTCGCCCACAACGTCCACCCAGACGACGCCGAACTGGACATGCTGGCCGAGCACGGGGCCTGCGTGGCGCACTGCCCGACCAGCAACTGCGCCCTGGGCAGCGGGCTGTTCCCGCTGCGCCGCCACATCGAGCACGGCGTCCGCGCCGCGCTCGGCACGGACGTGGGCGCCGGCGCCGGCCTGTTCCTGCCCAAGGAGGCGCTGCAGGCCTACTTCATCCAGCAGTTGCTGGGTGCACAAGGGCTGGCCCTGACCCCGGTGCACCTGCTCTATCTGGCGACCCGGTCCGGGGCACGAGCGCTCGGGCTAGACGCCCGGGTCGGCGACTTCGGCGTAGGCAAGGACTTCGACGCGGTCTGGCTGTGCCCGGCTCCGGGCAGCACGCTGGCCATCAATTTCCGGCACGCGGAGGACGTGACCGACGCGCTGGCCCGGTTCTTCACCCTGGGCACCGCGGCCGACGTAGCCGCGGTCTGGCTCAAAGGTCAGCTCGCCGCCGGTCAGGAGCCTCGCTGAGCTGGGCCGCGCGATAGGCCTGCCAGCTGCCGTAGCTGGTGATGTCCTTGTGAATGCCGTGGACATGCTCAGCCGCCCGCAGCACCATCGCGAACGACAGCTCGCCGTCCTCGAGCTCGATGATGGAGAGCTCGAGCTCGGGAGGTTCGGTCGCCAGCAGGGCGCTCAGCGGGCCCATGGGCACGTCGTACAGCTCCCCCAGGATCGGCTGGCCGCCCTCAGCACTTGGGTACAGGCCCGGGAACTCGTCGCGGACCGAGTAGAACCGGTACAGCGGGGCGGTCCGCCGCTCCCCCACCAGCGGCACGCCCTCGATCGCGTCGTGCAGGCGGCCGCCGCGCATGCCGTCACCGTTGAGGAACATCAGGGCCATGGACGCCTCCGCCGGGTCCGCGGACGCCAGCCGGACCCGCGGCGGGTACTCCCCCGCGTCACAGCCCGCTAAACACCTTCCGCGTCGGCCTGGTCGGTGCCTGCCGGGTCGGTGCCTGCCGGGTCGGTGCCTGCCGGGTCGGTGCCGGCCGGGCCAGACAGGCACGGATTCAGGTGAGCTTGGCGGCCAGGACGCAGCGACCGGCTGGCGGGCGCCGATAGGGGCCGGCTCGCTGGCCTACCGATGAGCCCGTCTTTAGGTGTCGGGGGCCCACGGGCTACACAAGAAGGTGGTCAGGGGGCCACCGACACCTTCGGGAAGAGCGGGAGGGCGAGGCACGCGGCGGGCGAGCGGGGACGGTGCGGGGCGAGCGGGCGCGGGGGGTTAGCTGCCGGCTGGGCGCAGGGTGGGCGGGAAGCCGGTCCAGCGCAGGTCGGGGGCCAGGTGGCTGGCGTCGTTAAACAGGATCAGGCTCGGCGGCAGCGCAGGCTGGTAGGCGATGATCGTCACGGCGCAGTTCATCTGGTTCAGCCCGAGCCAGCGCCAGGATGGCCCGTTCACGGCCTGGCTGACCAGCCAGCCGATGAGAAAGTTGTGCGTCACGAGCAGCTCGTAGCGATCCTGGTCATCCGGCGGGGGCGCGGCGAAGCGCTCCAGGGCGATGGCGGCCCGGGCCGGGCCCTCGGCGCGTTCGGCGGCGGAGAACCGGGCGACGAACTCGGCGTAGGACGGCGGCAGGCCGGCCGGGTCCGGAGCCGACGGCAGGTAGTCCCCGGCCAGGTCGCACTCGGTCACCGGGACCCCAGGCAGGCTCTCGGCGATCAGCGCCGCGGTCTGCGCCACCCGGGGCAGCGGACCGTGCCAGATCCCGGCGAACGGCACCTCACGCAGCCGCTGGCCGGTGAGCCGGGCCTGCTCCCGGCCGGTTTCGCTCAGCGGCCCGTCGTGCGGATCCGTGGTGCCGTGACGCACCACGAACAGGAACCGGGTCATCGGTCGACAGTATGTTCTGAGCTGGGCCCGAGGTACGCCCGTTCGGTATAAAAGTCGTGGCCGGGCAGGGAGTATGCTCGGGCGTTTCGGACTGGCCGAAAAGCGGGCAGACTACCCGGACCGGCTGTCCGGCGGGAAGTAGCGGGTGGCGATCGTCCGGGCTCTGGCGATGAAGCCGCAGCCTATGCTGCTCGACGAGGTGACGAGCGGGCTCGATCCCGAGCTGGTGCCGAGGTGCTCGGCTTAATCTCCGAACTTGCCGAGGGAGGCATGACCATGCTGATCGCCACGCACGAGATGGGGTTCGCGCGTGAGCCCGCCAGCCGGGTGCGCTTCCTGGCCAACCCGCAGATCATGGAGCGGCTGTGACGGGGAACAAGCTATGAGTGAATCGTCAGCTCCGGAGGCCATGGAGGCTCCGGAGGCTGCTGAGGCGATTGCCTCGGGCGGTGCCTGCGCTGTGCCGTCGCGACCGGGGCCTGACGTCGCGGCCAAGGTAGCGGCCGGGGAGCCTGCCGGGGGCGCCACGGAGCCCGCCGCTGATGCCGGG
>JBAPYC010001243.1:0-5379 GCA_049284535.1 Streptosporangiaceae bacterium | reverse complement strand
CGGCCCCGGCCAATGGTTCGGCGAATGGTCCGGCTGGCCCGGGCGACGGCAGTGAGCAGCTCGACGACACCGGTCAGCTGGACGACACCGGTCAGCTCGACGACACCGGGCAGCTCGACGACACCGGGCAGCCGCACGGCGGTGAGAAGGGCAGCCTGTCGCTGCTGGGCCTGACGCCGGACCCGGAGCCGGACGGCGAGCCTGCCGACCCGTTCCCCGGCGAGGGCAGCGACACGGCGCGGCACGATCCGCCCCGGCCCGAACACAAGCCCGTGGTCACCCCAGTCGAGGAGACCGGGAGCCGGCGGCCCGGCATCGGCCAGGTGAGCGGCAACCTGGCACACCTGTCCGCCAGCCCGCGGGCGCGGCTGTGGCAGCAGCGGGCCATCGCCGCCATCATCATCATGGTGGTGTTCTCGGTGCTGGTCAGCTGGCGGCTCGGCCTCACGCTGGCCGTCATCGCGGTCATCGCCGACACCATCTACCGGTCCCGGCGCGGCTACTCCGGCCAGGCCAGGGTCCGGATGACCGGCGCGCAGCGGCGCACCCGCCGGCAGCTGGCCAAGCTGGGCCGGGCGGGATACCGCGCGGTGCACGCCAGCATCATCCCGGGCAGCGAGGACCAGATCGATCACCTGGTGGTCGGGCCGGCCGGGGTGTTCGCGATCGACTCCGAGGGCTGGGACAAGCGGCTGATCGTGCGGACGAAGAACGCACGGCAGCTGTGGCACGGGCCGTTCAGCAAGAAGGAGCGGCTCGATCACGCCCTGTGGGAATCCCAGCGGGCGACGGAGATGCTGACCGGCGCGGTCGGCAAGCCGGTCACCGTCCGCCCGGCCCTGGCCGTCTACGGGCCCAAGATCCCCTGGGACGTGGTCACCATCCGGGACGTCGACGTGTTCAGCGGGCCGCGGCTGCGCAGGTACCTGCGGCGCCGGGCGCGGCAGCTGGGCGTGCGGCCGCTCAGCGACGAGGACGTCGAGCGCATCTACACGGCCGCTAGCGAGGCGTTTCCGCACCCGTCGGCGCGTACTGGCACGGCCTGATCCCGGCGCGTACTGGCGCGGTTTGATCCCGGTAGGCTGGAACTCTGCTCGCTTGCAGAAGCTGAGGGGAGTTCGACAGGGATGCCACCGCTGAGGTCGCGGACGGTCACGCACGGCAGGAACATGGCGGGGGCGCGCGCCCTGCTGCGCGCCACCGGGGTAGCCCGGGAGGATCTCGGCAAGCCCATCATCGCGGTGGCGAACAGCTTCACCGAGTTTGTCCCGGGGCACGTCCACCTGCGCGAGGTCGGCCAGGTGGTGGCGGACGCGATCCGCGCCGCCGGGGCCATCCCGCGCGAGTTCAACACGATCGCGGTGGACGACGGCATCGCCATGGGGCACGGCGGCATGCTGTACTCCCTGCCCAGCCGGGAGCTGATCGCCGACTCGGTCGAATACATGGTCAACGCGCACTGCGCCGACGCCATGATCTGCATCTCCAACTGCGACAAGATCACGCCGGGCATGCTGATCGCCACCATGCGGCTGAACATCCCGACTGTGTTCGTCTCCGGCGGGCCGATGGAGGCCGGGGCCCCGGCCGGGTTGGCGGGAACGGCTGCGGCCGGGCTGGCGGGAACGGCTGCGGCCGGGCGCAAGCTGGACCTGATCGACCCCATGGTGGCCTCGGCCGACCCGTCGGTCTCCGACGACGAGCTGACGGCCATGGAGGAGTCGGCGTGCCCGACCTGCGGTTCCTGCTCGGGCATGTTCACCGCGAACTCGATGAACTGCCTGACCGAGGCGATCGGCCTGGCTCTGCCGGGCAACGGCACCACGCTGGCCACACACGCGGACCGGCGCGGCCTGTTCGAGCGGGCCGGGGCGCTGATCGCCGGCATCACCCGGCAGTACTACGCCGACGGGGACGCCTCGGTGCTGCCCCGGTCGGTCGCCAGCCGGGACGCGTTCGAGAACGCGATGGCGCTGGACGTGGCCATGGGCGGGTCGACCAACACGATCCTGCACCTGCTGGCGGCGGCGCATGAGGGCGACGTGAACTTCGGCCTGAAGGAGATCGACGAGCTGTCCCGCCGGGTGCCGTGCCTGTGCAAGGTCGCGCCGAGCAGCGCCTACCACGTGGAGGACGTGCACCGGGCGGGCGGCATCCCGGCCATCCTGGGCGAGCTGGACCGGGCCGGGCTGCTCAACCGCGAGGTGCGTACCGTGCACTCCGCGTCGCTGCGGGAGTTCCTGGACACCTGGGACCTCGACTCACCGTCGGTCAGCCCGGAGGCGGTCGAGCTGTATCACGCCGCTCCCGGCGGGGTGCGCACCACCAAGCCGTACTCGCAGTCGGCCCGCTGGGACGAGCTGGACCGCGACCGGGTCTCCGGCTGCATCCGGGACGCCGGGCACGCCTACACCGCCGACGGCGGGCTGGCCGTGCTGTACGGGAACCTGGCCCCGGACGGCGCGATCGTCAAGACCGCGGGCGTGCCCGAGGAGATCTGGGAGTTCTCCGGGCCGGCCGTGGTGTTCGAGAGCCAGGAGGACGCGGTGGCCGGCATCCTGAGCGGCGCGGTCCAGGCCGGAGACGTGATCGTCATCCGCTACGAGGGCCCGCGGGGCGGTCCGGGCATGCAGGAGATGCTGTACCCGACCAGCTTCCTGGCGGGCAAGGGGCTGGGCCGGGCCTGCGCGCTGATCACCGACGGCCGGTTCTCCGGCGGGACCTCGGGCCTGTCGATCTGCCACGTCGCACCGGAGGCGGCCGCGGGCGGGACGATCGCGCTGGCCGAGAACGGCGACACCATCGTGATCGACATCCCGCGCCGCGAGCTCCGGCTGGATGTGCCCGAGGACGACCTGGCCGGGCGGCGCGAGCGACTGCTGGCCACGCTGGGCTTCTACCGGCCCGCCGACCGGCAGCGGCCGGTGAGCGCGGCGCTGCAGGTCTACGCGGCCATGGCCACCTCGGCCTCGACCGGCGCGGCCCGCGACATCACGCTTATCGCACCTGCGGGCCAGTGAGCCCGGCCTCGCCGCCGGAGGTCACCGCCGGCTTCGTCCGCCCCGCCCGGGCCGGGGACGCCGGCGCCCTGGCCCGCGTCCAGGTCGCCTCCTGGCGGGCCGACTTCGCCGGGATCGTGCCACCTGAGCTGCTGGCCGAGCTGACCGGCGAGGAGGCCGAGCAGGTGTGGGTCGATCGCTGGCGCGAGGCGATCACCAACCCGCCGACCAGCCGGCACCACGTACTGGCCGCGGTGGAGGGAACACCGCCGCGCGCCGTGGTGGGCCTCGTCTCGGCGGGGCCGGCTACCGACGCCGACCGCTGGCCCGGCACCGACGCGGAACTGTACGAGCTGCGGATCGAGCCGGAACGGACCGGCCAGGGGCACGGCAGCCGGCTTCTGCAAGCGGCCGCGGACACCCTGGTCCAGGACGGCTTCCACACCGTGTCCACCTGGGTACTGGAGGCAGACGAGGCGCTGCGTGTCTTCCTGGAGTCCTCCGGCTGGGCCGCGGACGGGGCCCGGGCCGAGCTCGACGTGGGGACCAGCGTGCCGGCGGTGCGGCTGCACACCGCGATCAGCGAGTGAGCGGCCATGGCTGAACCCCGCGAATGGCTGGCCGGAACGCGGCCCCGGACGCTTCCCGCAGCCGTCGTCCCCGTGCTGATCGGATCGGGCGTGGCCTTTGGGTACGGGCACTTTTCCTGGTGGCGGGCGTTGCTCGCGCTCGTGGTCGCGCTGGCCCTGCAGGTCGGCGTCAACTTCGCCAACGACTACAGCGACGGGGTGCGCGGCTCGGACGAGAAGCGGGTAGGCCCGGTCCGGCTGGTGGCCGCTGGCCTGGCTTCGCCGCGGCACGTGCTGCTCGCGGCGTTCGGGTGCTTCCTCGTGGCCGGCCTGGCCGGCCTGGCCCTGGCCGCGGTGACATCGTGGTGGCTGGTGGCGGTGGGGGCCGCGTGCGTGGCCGCCGCCTGGTTCTACACCGGGGGGCCGCGCCCGTACGGGTACAGCGGGCTGGGCGAGGTCTTCGTATTCACCTTCTTCGGCGTGGTCGCCGTGGCGGGCACCGCGTTCGTCCAGATGAAGCAGTTCAGCTGGCTCGCGCTGGCCGCCGCGGTGCCCGCGGGCCTGCTGGCCTGCGCTCTGCTGATGGTCAACAACCTGCGGGATATCCGCTCGGATACCCAGGCGGGCAAGCGCACCCTGGCCGTCATCCTGGGCGACGCGCGCAGCCGGGTGGCATATGTGCTGACGTTGCTGGTGCCGTTCGGCCTGGCCGCGTTGCTGGCCGTCTTCCGGCCACTGACCCTGATCACCTTGCTGGCGCTGCCATTGGCCAGGATCCCGGTCAGGTCGGTACGGGCCGGGGCGTCCGGCCCGGCACTGATCCGGGCACTCGGGCAGACCGGGCGGCTGCAGCTGGTGTTCGGTGTCGCTCTCACCATCGGCCTGGCCATCCGGTTGTAAAGCCGGCGTGTCGCCCGCTGGGCCCTCGGTAGGCTGCCGTAGCGGCCGGGAGCACCGCCCGGCCGCGGCAAGCCCGAGTCGGGTGAAGCGGTGTGTAAGACGGAGCTCGCCGGGCAGTCGCTGAGTGGGTCGGAATGGGCCGGATGAGTTATTCCGGCCCGCTCGCGGGCCTGCTGAGAGAGACTTATTGGGAAAAGAGCCGTATCAGCGACATTGTGGCTTGCTGGCGCGGTACCCTCCCCCGTAATCCCAGGTGATGAGGTGCGGGCGCGGGTGGCGCCTGAGCCCGATGCGGTGTCCAACGGGAAGGTGCCGAGTTGCAAATCCGGGGAATCCGGTCGGCCGGACCTGGCGACGATCAGGCACGGTTCCTGGCTGACCTGCGCGCGCTGCGCGACTCCGCCGCGATCGGACACGATGAGCTGGCGGCCCGGGCCCACTATCCGACCGACATCCTGCAGGAAGCCGAGAACGGACCCCGGCTGCCGGGGCTGCCCATCCTTACTGCTTACGTGCGCGCGTGCGAGGGCGATGTTCTCGATTGGGAAGAACGGTGGCGCCAGCTCAACGCGGAGGTACCAGAAGACCCGGATCTGCCGGTCCGCCCGCCGGGGGCCAGCGCGGCCGCGGTAGCAGGTGCCCGGGCCGGAGTGAGCGTCGCTCCTCCTGACGTTTTCGATCCCGACCGGATCAGGGCGGCCCTGCGCGGCGGCCACAGTCCGTCGGGCCCGGGCTTCCGCCAGGCCGGCGATCCGGGCCTGCAGACGCCCGCGGCGAGCGCGGCCGGAACCGAGGTGTTCGCCGGCGGCCTGGGATCGGACCCGCCCGCCGAGACGGCCGCGGCGGCCGGGGCGCCCTGGGATGCCGCGGGCTGGGACGCGGGAGCCGAGCCCACCATCACGACCACGAAC
>JBAPYC010001242.1:0-4915 GCA_049284535.1 Streptosporangiaceae bacterium | reverse complement strand
CCCTGGACGCGGCCGCAGCCGCGCTCGGAGATGCCGCGCGGACCGCCCGGGGGTGGGCGGTGTTCGCCCGCGGCGGCCAGGTCCTGCTGAGCGAGGGCCTGCCACGCCCGCCGCGCCGCGAGATCGCGCGGCTGGGCCTGCTGCCGCACGTGATGCCGCTGCTGGCGCAGCGGTCGCCGCATATCGCTTACCTGCGGGTAAGCGCGCGCCGGGACGGTGGCGACATCGACGCGGTCGGCGCCGCTGGCGCAGAGCATGACGAGGAGGTGACCGGTTCCGGCTGGCCGGTGCACAAGTCCTCGGCGGGCGGCTGGTCGCAGCTTCGCTACCAGCGCAGTACCGAGGAAGCCTGGGAAGTGAACGCCAAGGAGCTCGCCGAGCAGGTAAAGGTCGCGGCCGCAGCAGTCGGCGCCGAGCTGATCGTGCTGGCCGGGGATACTCGGGCCCGGAGCCTGCTGCTCGAGCAGCTCGGCAGCGACCTCGCCGCGATCACGACCACCATCGAGCAGGAGGTCCCCGCGGACAGCGCCGCCGCGGCCCAGGCCGCCGAGCAGACCGTCGCCGCTCATGTCGAGCGCATCAGCCGGGAGCGCTACGAGCACTGGCGCAACCAGCAGGCGCACGAGCACGGGGTGGCCGGCTTGCCCGCGACCCTGACCGCGCTGCGGGACGGCGCGGTGGCCGAGCTGCTGCTGGCCGACGATCCCACCTCGACGGCGACCGCGTGGATCGGCCCGGCCCCTACCGATGTGGCCGCCGAGGCCGCCGAGCTGACCGAGCGCGGCGTAACGGAGCCGGTGACCGAACGGGCCGACGCCGCGATCGCCCGGGCTCTCGCGATGACGAGCGCCCGCCTCTACATCATTCCTGAGGACCTGGAACGGCCCGACGACGGTGTCTGCGCGCTGCTCCGCTTTCCGCGCGACGCCGTGGTCTAGCCGAGGCCAACGCCGCGACCGCGGCTCGCCGCCTTCGGCCGCGGCGAGGTGCGCCCAGAATGCGGCGTACCGAGGAGGAGGCATGCCATGGCCGGCAAGCCAGTCGTCACCCTCACTCACGGCGGCGCCGTGCAGGGCCGCCGTTCCGCCGGCGTGTCACGTTTCCTGGGTATTCCCTATGCCGCCCCGCCGTTCGGGAGCGCCCGGCTGCGCGCGCCGCAGCCCGCCGTCCCATGGTCCGGGGTGCGGGACGCCGGCCAGTACGGGCCGACCGCGCCGAAGGGCGAATACCCCGCATTTGTCCGGCACCTGCTGCCCGCGGTCGTGATCACGGGGGAGGAATGCCTGAACCTCAACGTCTGGACACCTGCAGGCCCGGGGGAACCGGGCGAGCCACGGCTGGTGCTGGTATGGATCCATGGCGGGTCGTTCCTCAACGGCTCGAACTCGCTGCCCGAATACGACGGCACGGCGTTCGCCCAGGACGGGGTCGTGTGCGTCACCATCAACTACCGGCTCGGGGCGGAGGGATTCCTGCAGCTGCCCGACGCCGAGCCGAACCGCGGCCTGCTCGACATGGTGGCCGCGCTGCGCTGGGTGCGCGAGGAGATCGCCGCGTTCGGAGGGGATCCCGGCCAGGTCACGGTGGCCGGTGAGTCCGGCTAGCCATATTGGTCTTTCTGCCTAGTCGGCGAGCGGCGGTAACCGGTGATGGACGCAGGTACACGAGCAGCGTCACTGTGATTCTCCGGCAGCATCCTCGGGCGTGGAAGTACTGGCAGGCTGAGGACGGCGCGACCGTGGCTTTGCTGGTGCTGGTGCTGGTGTGCGGGCCTCGGGCGGGGGTCCGGCTGGGTATCTGAGCTCGTCGGGGCGCAGTCCGTCTGCCCAGGCCGTGCCGTAGATGAGCAGATCGAGGGTCATGCTGGCGAGTTCTTCGATGTCACCGTCGAGCTCGCCGGCCAGCCAGGCTTCCAAGATGGTGACGTGGGCCCCGGCGAAGGCTCGTGCCATCACCGGGACGGGGACGCGCGGCTGCCTGCCACGGGCGGTGAGCCGGTCACGGAAGTTCTGCTCGGCATACCGGCTCAAGGCGGACAGGTGGGCCTGGCGGGTCCGGGCGTCGCTCAGGCAGGCCCGGTACAGGCCGGGCATCTCGGCCGCTTGTCTGTACGCGGCGGCGATGGCGTCCCGGGGGACCTCGGTCGGCGGCCCGCCCTGGCCGGCGATGCGCTGGGCCAGGTCCTCGGTGAGCCGGCTGAAGACCGAGAACTGCACGGCCTCCTTGTTGGGGTAGTGGGCGTAAAAGGTGGCCCGGGCCAGGTCCGCCCGGTCGGTGATGTCTTCCACGGCGACCCGGTCATACCCGTGCTCGAGCACCAGCTGCACGAACGCGTCCTCGATCGCGGCCTTGGTGCGGGCCACGCGCCGCTGGGTGCGGGAGCCTGGTCGTGACGGTGGCATCGGTGTCTCCCTGCGCCGGGACGTGACGGGCCTGGTAAGTCCAGTAAATCTCATGTGGTCACAGTGGCCGGCACGCGACGGCCCGTGTACAGTCCGTCTGTACTCGGACAGATTGACAAGTGCTAGACATTCTGTATGGTTTCCTCCAAGCTTAGGCGGGAGGGACGGCACAATGACACGAGGGTCCAGGTCCAGCCCCGTCATCAAGATGGCCTGCCTCGCCTGCGGCGCCCTGCCGGGCGAGCGATGCGCCAGCGACCGGTGCCCCTCCGGGCGTCCGAGAATGTTCGCCCGCGAGTTCCGCCCCGAGCGGGCCGCCGTAGCTGCGAGCACCCGGTGACCCCCGAGCCCGCCCATGTGATCAGCGTCATGAATCCCTGGGCGTGGCGCATCGTCGCCGGGCTCCAGGCCGTCGAGGAACGACCCTGGAAACCCTCCTGGCGCGGGGTGCTCTGGATCCACGCCAGCGCGGACAGCGACCTGTCCGCACCCGCCGGGCTGTGGCCGCCCGCCGGGCCGCTGGTCAACTCCGCGATCATCGGCCACGTCACCCTCGCCGACGTCGAGGGGCGCCCCGGCGCGTGGCGATGGGTACTTACTAACCCGCACCAGCTGGCCAAGCCGGTGACCGCGGTGCACGGGCATCCTGGCCTGTGGCTCATCGACTTGCCGCCAAGGCTCCCGGCCAGCGAGAACACCGGGTTGAGCTGGCAGTCCCATCCCCAGCTAGGCCGGACCTTTAGGTCATCTCCCTGATCAGGCCAGATCAGGACCGATATGCCGGTTACCTGAACCCGTAGGACGCAACGTGAGATCTCACCGCTATCGGATCATCGTGTCTGGCAGGCTGGGCAAGCTCGCTCGCGAAGTATTTGAAGGTCTATGCGCCGAATGCGACGGCGCAAACACCGGCCTGACTGGCGAGCTAGACCAGGCGGCCCTCTACGGCGTGCTGAACCGCATACAGGCGTTTGGCCTTGAGCTAGTGGCATTGAACCGCCTGGATGATGAACCAAAGCGAAGACCCGACGCGCTGGCGCGCTCGGAGGGACTCGGACCCCCAAACTTTTAACTCGGTGGCGAGTGACTTCATCCTGATCCGTAGGAGTAGGCACATCGTCCAGGACCGTCCGTTGGTGTCCGTGTGCTGGGCCGACATTCCAGAGTTGTCCGTAGGGGACAGGCGTTGTCCAGCGGTTTGGCAGCAGTTTGGCAACGGTCGCTGTGCTCGCGGTATCTGGTCCCGACCGTCCGTTTTCAGGCCGGACATATCCCCAGTTGGCACGGATCGTGCGAGTGTTATGCGCTGTCGCCGGTCGCTGCTGCTTGCCGTTGGCTGCTGCTGTTGCTGTCACGGTTGCTGTCAACTCGGCTCAGGCCATCCTTCACGGAGCTGGCCCGCACTTTGCAGGGGATGGCCCGCGCCCGGTCCGGGCGGGCTCCCGCCTGGCCCTTGGTTTCCGGTCAGCGGGCCATCCCGGGGCTGAGCCCGGCTAGGACTCTCGCACCCTCTGCGGCCATCCGCGCCAGCTGGCGATGAAGTCACCCATCGCCGAGATGAACGGTCAGTAAACAACGGCGAAACGCTGGATGACCAGGCATTATCCGACCCGGCCCGGTATGTCCTGCGCGGGAGACACGTGTTACCCTCCGTGATAGAGAAATTGCTGCTCCAGACCCCGGCAGCGGCAGAAGCTACTGCCACGGGTGGCGAGCGGCGGGAACTACTGCCCCTGGCGGTGAGTCGAGTGAGCAATCCTGACAGCGTTACCAGTACCGGACTGGCTGCCCCTCCGGCCCTCGTCCCCGTACCGCGCCCACAGGATCACGCTGACCCGTCGCTGCGTCCCGGGTCTGACGCCACCAGCGCGGTCCCGCCCGCCGGTCTGCCCGGTCACGGCAGTGGGGCGGTCCTGCGCCTCCAGTCGGCCTGCATCGTGGACGGCCAGATCCAGGGCGGCTACAACGACGTGTATGAGCTCGTCTGCCCCGGCTGCGGCGATGATCGAGACCTGCATTACTCCGACGTCCCGGCGCGGCTTCAGTGGCTTCGCGGGCCGCGCACGCTAAAGGAGGGCCTAGCCGCGTATGGCAGGCACCTCGGGATTCCGCACGGCTAGTGCATGGAAGGGTGGCAAGTCGCACCGCCCTTGCGATGAAATGCCAGCCCAACCCGGCGCGGGCAACGGACCGGCCATGTCTTCGCCGGTATGAAGGGGCCTGGCCCGGCAAGTCTTCGCCAGCTTTCTTCGCCGTCGCCATGATCCGCGGGAGCGGTTGCCGGATCATTCGTCGCGCAGCCGATCACATCGTGACGCCGGGACATCGCGGCGGTGACCGCGAGCAGGAAACGGTAGCGAGGAAGACGGCTGTGCATTGCACTCGGTCTGCGTGACGTGTGAGCCGCCCTGATCTGCGCGCCGAGCTGGTGTGTGGCCCGGCGTGCGCCGGGCGGGCCGTCCCAACGGCAGAGCCCAATGTCCTTGCTTTTAGGTGATATGCCATGGGTAGAG
>JBAPYC010001241.1:0-3683 GCA_049284535.1 Streptosporangiaceae bacterium | reverse complement strand
GACCTGGCCGGCGCCGCCGGCTGGCTGGCAGCGCACCCGCCCGCTCCCGGTCCGCAGGCCGCCTGCCACGGCGACCTGCACCCCTTCAACCTGCTCGTTGAGCGGGGCCGCTGGATCCTGCTGGACTGGACCACCGCGCTGATCGCCGACCCCGCCTATGATCTGGCCTTCACCGTGATGGTCCTGCGCCACCCGCCGCTGACCGCCCCGCCACCGCTGCGCCCGATGCTGCGTCCGGTGCTGGCGGCGGCCGGGGCCGTCCTGGCCCGCCGGTTCCTGGCCGCCTACCGCCGGCACGGCGGAAAGCGGCCCGACCCGGCCACGCTGACCTGGTTCACCAGCCTGCACGCCCTGCGGATCCTGACCGAGGTCGACAGCTGGCGCCTTGACCCGGCCGGCCCATCCCATGCCGGGCACCCGTTCCTGGCCATCGCCGCCACGGCTGCCCGCAGCCTCACCCGGGCCACCGGGATCAGCGTGCAGCCCGGCACCCGGCCGGCTGCTGGATCGCGGTAACCCCGGACTGCCCTGGCTGGCCGCGGTCGCCGACATCACGATCCGGCGTTACACGCCTCCAGGCCGCGGGGCTGGTCAGCGACTGGGTGAACCAGCCGGCAAATCCTTACGGGTGCATGATTATGCCCTGATGGCCGGGACCCTCGTCGGGTTCCTGCTGGCCCGGACCGTCGGCATCTTCGGCTTTAAGCTCACCTTCTCCTCCACTCCAGGCTTACACCGTGCTGGTGGTAGAGGCGGCCGGGATCGTCCTGCTCGGCCTGACCGCCTGGCTGATGACCCGCCGGCGCTAACCGCAGGCTCTGCGCGGACCGGCACCCGCTGAGGGATAATCCAGCGAGTGAGTGAGGAAATACACGAGCGGGAGGACGCCGCCCGCCAGGAGGCGCTCGAGGCCGGATGGTCGCACCGCCATCGCGACGTCTCCGGCGGCTGGCTGCGGCCGACCGTGTTTGGCGCCGTGGACGGGCTGGTGACCAACAGCTCGCTGATCGCCGGGCTCGGCGGGGGCAGCGCGTCCCCGCACATCATCATCCTGACCGGGGTGGCGGCGCTGGTGGCCGGGGCGTTCTCGATGGGCACCGGCGAGTACGTGTCGGTGACCAACCAGAACGAGCTGGTACACGCCGAGGTGGCGACAGAGCGCATCATGCACGCCCGCTTCCCGGACGCCGAGGAGGCCGAACTGGCCGACACGTTCGAGGGCTACGGGGCCGACGCGGAGACGGCCGCCCGGATGGCGGCCGCCGTGTCGCAGGACCCCGACACGGCGCTGCGCGTGCACACCCGCGAGGAACTCGGCGTCGACCCGTTCGAGCTGCCCTCCGCGGTCCTGGCCGGCGTCTCCTCGCTCATCGCGTTCTCCGCCGGGGCGCTCCTCCCGCTGCTGCCCTACCTCGCGGGCCTGTCCAATCTGGCCGCCGCCCTGGGCGTGGCGGCGGTGGCCCTGCTCACCCTGGGCGGCGTAGTGGGTCACCTCACCGGTCGCTCGGTGCTGCGCTCGGCCCTGCGACAGCTGATCCTGGGCGGTGTCGCGGTCGCGGTGACGTTCGTGGTCGGGAGCCTCATCGGCGGCGGCCACGTGGGCTGACCTGCGCTGAACCTGCCGGACTGAACCATCTCGCCGTTCCGCCCGTGTCTGCTACTGGGAGGCACGGTGGCAGCAGGCAGGGCAGTACGTCCGCGGGCGAGCGCTACGGCGGCCGCCGTCCTGGCCTGTACCGCCGGCTGTCCAGATCATCCGCGACCAGCTCCGCCTGCCGCCTCCCGACAGCAGCTGACCGGTGTCGCGAGCGCTCGACTGAACCCAGCGGCCCGTGCGCACGTGATCCCTGACGGGAGACCGTTTGCACCCGTCGAATGGGAGATATCCGAATGCGAAAAATTATGGGCGCCGCCGGCCTGGCCGCCCTGGCCCTGACCGTGTCCGCCTGCGCCAGCTCCGGCAGCAGCAGCTCTGCCGCCAGCAACACCCCCGCCGCGGCAGCCAACAGCGCTACCGGCTCCGCCTCGGCGGCTGCCGCCGGCGGCTCCACCGTCACCGCCACGAGCATCAACGGCACGCAGGTCCTGGTGAACTCCAAGGGCCTGACCCTGTACTGGTTCGTCCCTGACACCTCGACCGCCTCGAAGTGCTCGGGCTCGTGCGCCACCTTCTGGCCGCCGGTCAAGGGTCCGGTCACGGCCGGATCCGGCGTGACCGGCACGCTGGGCACCATCACCCGCTCCGACGGCAGCAAGCAGGCCACCTACGACGGCCACCCGCTGTACACCTTCGCCGGGGACAGCGGCCCCGGGCAGGCCAAGGGCAACGGAGTGAACGAGTCCGGCGGCCTGTGGTGGGAGATGGAGACCTCCGGCGCCACCCCCGCGGCCAAGGCGAGCAGCGGCAGCGGCAGCGGTGGCGGCGCCACCGCCAAGGCCAGCAGCACCAGCAGCAGCGGCGGTTACGGCTACTGACCGACCCCAGACCGGCGACACAGCACCGGCGACACAGCACCGGCGACACAGCACCGCCCCTGCGGGCGCGGCCGAGATCACCCCCTCGGCCGCGCCCGTGGGCGTTCAGGCGGCGCCGCGGGTGTTAGTGCATCGATAGTCAGTGCACGGACAGGAACTGGCTCAGGCCCCGCCGGGTGGCCAGCACGATGAGCCGGTCGCCCTCGGCCAGCAGGTGCCCGCGCCGTGGCGACCAGTCCAGCGCCGGCGCCCCGCTGACCTGCAGCGCCAGCACCCGCGCCTGGCCGTCCTGCTCGGTGTCGCGCAGGGCGCTGCCGGCCAGCCCGGCCTGGTCGGCCACCTGGATGTCGGCGATGAGCAGCACGTGCCGCCCGACCGCGATGGTGCGCAGCACCTGGTGCTCGAGCATGGCCGCGGCGAAGGCCGGCGCAGCCAGGTACGGAACACTCCGGGAGATCACGTTGGCCGTGGTGTTCTGCACTCGCATCGCCAGGTCATCATCGGCGAGCCTGAGCACGATCCGCACGTCGGCCCGCAGCGCCCGCGCGTTCAGCGCGGTCTCCAGGTTGACCACGTCCTGGCTGGTCACCGACACCAGGGCCAGGCACGTGTCCAGCCCCGCAGCCTGCAGCGTCTCGTCCCGGAATGCGTCCCCGATGACCACCGGCAGCCCCAGCTGCCGGGCCATGCCGATGCCCAGCGCGTCCGGCCTGTTGTCCACGCACACCACGTCGAAGCCCAGGTCGTGCAGCTGGCCGGTGACGCTGGTGCCGACATTGCCCAGCCCGACCACGATCACGTGCCCACCGGGCGGCCGCGGCGCCCGCCGCACCGACCCGGTCAGCCGGGCCCCGACCACCAGCGCGGTGATGACCGGCACGAAGACCAGGCCATCCAGCGTGAGCATGACCTGAGCGACCTTCTCGGCCAGCGAGTCCGCGGTCCTGGTCAAAGCGGCCCCGGTCAGGTCCATCAGGGTGAGGTACAGCGCGTCGCCCAGCCGGTAGGGCACGGTCAGCAGCAGGCAGAACCCGGTCACGATCACCGCGAGCAGCACGACGAACAGCAGCCGGAACCGGTCCCAGATCAGCCGCCGGAGCACGCTCCCGGTCATCCGGAGCGGATCGCGGTGGCGGGTCAGCGGGTTGCGCGGCGTCCCGTCGGCGACCGCGAGCACCAGGTCGGCCTGGCCGTCGCCGGGCGTCAGC
>JBAPYC010001240.1:0-1966 GCA_049284535.1 Streptosporangiaceae bacterium | reverse complement strand
GCGGGGGTCTCTTCCTCCGGTTCCGCGTCCGGGCCGGCCCACTGGGGCACCGGCTGGTCCTCGTTGGCCCGGTCGTCCTCGTAGGCCCGTTGCCCGTAGGCGCTGTCCCCGTGGGCACCGTTCCCGTACGCAGGACCGTCCTCGTACGCGGCGCCGTCCCCGTACGCCGTGGCGCCGGGGCCTTCATGCCGGCCCGCCGGTTCTGGACGGCCACCCATGGGGTAGGCCGGGGCGGCGGCGCTATCGGTGCGGTCCGCCGGGACCGGGTCGCCTGTGGGATAGGCCGGGGCACCGGGGCTATCACTGCGGTCCGCCGGCTCCGGGGCGCCGCCCAGGGGGTAGGCGGGGTTGGGGACCGGAGTGTTGGTGCGACGGTGCGACCGGGGCGGACGGATCGGCGGCATGTTGGCCCACGGCGGCGGGTCATCGTCGTCGCGGCCGGAGTAACCGGGCCTGGCCGGTGAGCGGGGCGGCCGGAACTCCTGCTCGGGCACGGAGCGCCTCCGGGGTCGGGTGCGTCACGTCACGGCGCAGTACATAAACGGCGCTGTACATGACGGTGCGGTACGTTACGGTGCGCGGAACTCGGATCGAGTACTTCGGAACTATAAACGATCGACGGCGTCCGTGAGCGCCCCATGCCATCTCGCGCCGTACGCTTTTACCTGGACCGTCCGCGCGTCGGTGTCCAGGTCCGGTTCGATCGAGATCTCCAGGCGGTCCTCGGACAGGCCCTCCGCCAGGCCGGTGCCCCATTCGACCACGGTCACGGCGGCGGCCACGTCAGTATCCAGGTCGAGGTCGTCGACCTCCTCGATGCTGCCCAGCCGGTAGGCGTCGGCGTGCACCAGCGCCGGGCCAGTCCCGGACAGGCTCGGATGCACCCGCGCGATGACGAACGTGGGCGAGGTGAAAGGCCCGCGCACCTCCAGGCCCGCACCGATGCCCTGGACCAGCGTGGTCTTGCCCGCGCCCAGCGGGCCGGCCAGGATGACCAGGTCCCCGGCACGCAGCTGGTGAGCCAGCCGCCGGCCCAGGGCCCGCATCTCGTCCGCGGTGGCAATCCGGCTGAGGGAGGGCAGGTCGGCCCGCCCGTTCGGCTTATTGTTCATCTGTCTCGCCCGGGTAGGTCCTCGGCACCCGGGCCCCGATGCCCGTCGCCATGTCGTAGGAGATGGTGCCCAGCGCCTCGCCCCACTCCTGTGCGGTGGGCTCACCGTCGTCGCCCGGGCCGAACAGCACCACCTCGTCGCCCACGGCGGCCGGCTCGTCGCCGAAGTCGATCACGAACTGGTCCATGCAGACCGTGCCCGCGATCGGCCAGCGGCGACCGCGGGCGAAGACCAGCGGCCGGCCCGCCGCGGCCCGCGGCACCCCGTCCGCGTAGCCCAGCGGGACCAGGCCGAGGGTGGTCTCGCGGTCGGTCACCCAGCGGTGGCCGTAGGAAACCCCGGTGCCGGCCGGAACCCGCTTGACCATGACCAGCCGGGCCCGCAGCGACATGGCCGGGCGCAGCCAGGACGGCGCGCCGCCGGGCAGGGTGGACAGGCCGTAGATCGCGCCGCCCAGCCGGACCAGGTCGAACCGGGACTCCGGGATGGTCAGCGCGGCCGCGGTGTTGGCGATGTGCCGGACCTCGGGGGTGACCCCGGCCTTCTCCGCGAAGGCGACCGCGTCGGTGAAGACGGCCAGCTGGGCGGCGATGGAGGAGTGACCGGGGATGTCGGCGCAGGCGAAGTGGGACCACAGCCCGGTGATCGTCACCGCGCCGCGGGCCTGGGCGGCCAGCGCCGCCTCGACCACGCCCGGCCAGTCCGCCGGGGTGGCACCGCCGCGGCTCAGCCCGGTGTCGGCTTTCAGGTGCAGCCGGGCGGTGACCCCGGTGCGTTCGGCGGCTTTGGCGATGGCGGCGACGAAGGCGGTCGAGCCGGCCGTCACGTCGATGCCGCGGCGGACCGCCTCGGCC
>JBAPYC010001239.1:0-1647 GCA_049284535.1 Streptosporangiaceae bacterium | reverse complement strand
GGATCCCGACGGCGTGCTCTGGATCCGGCTGCTGCTCAAGTCCCTGGCCGCCGAAGGCCGCACCGTCCTGGTCTCCTCGCACCTGATGAGCGAGATGGCCCAGACCGCGACCCGGCTGATCGTGCTGGGCCGCGGCAAGCTCATCACCGAGGCCAGCGTCGAGGACTTCACCAGCCACGCCACCACCGGCGGCGTCCTGGTCCGCACCCCGGAAACCGCGCGGCTCGGCCAGGTACTGGCCGCGGCCGGAGTCACCGTGACAAATGACGGAACGGACGTCCTGCGTGTGTCCGGTACCACCGCCGAGCAGATCGGGGCGGCCGCCTGGCGGGCTCACCTGCCCCTCTACGAGCTCACCCCAGCCCATGCTTCACTCGAGGAGGCCTTCATGCAAGTGACCCAGGACAGCGTCGAGTACCACGCCGGAGCGACGCGATGAGCACCGTCATGCAGACAAGGCCCGTGTCGGCTCACGGGGCGCCGGCCCCAGCGACCGTAGCCGGACCAGTGACCCAGGTGCGCGTCGTCCGCGCGGAGTGGACCAAGCTACGGGCGCTGCGCTCGACCCGGTGGTCCGCGCTGGTCGCGGCCGTGCTGATCGTCGGCCTGGGCGCCGCAATCGCAGGGTCCGGGCCGGCTTACCGGGTCTCGGCGGGCAATCCAGCCGCGACCGTGGTGTCGTCCGGCCTGCTGGGCGTGTTGTTCGCCCAGCTGGTCATCGGCGTGATCGGCGTGCTGGCGTTCAGCGGCGAGTACGGCACCGGGATGATCCGCGCCACGCTGGCGGTCGTGCCGTCACGGCTGCCGGTGCTGTGGGCGAAGCTGATCGTGCTGGCCGGCCTGGTACTGCCGGTGACCCTGCTGTGCGCGGTCGCCGACTTCTTCACCGCGACGGCTCTGAACTCCGCTCGCGGGGGTTCGGCGATCTCGCTGACCGATCCGGGCGTGCTGCGAGAGGTGGCCGGCTCGTCGTTGTACCTGACCGTCGTCGCCGTCATCGCCCTGGCCCTGGGAGCCCTGCTCCGCAAGACCGCGGCGGGGCTGTCCGTGTTCGCTGCGGTGTTCTTCGTCATCCCGATCGTCGTGAATGTCCTGCCGCACAAGCTCACGGGCTTCGCGCCCTACCTGCCGTCCAACGCCGGCGGGGCCCTGTGGGGCGACCCGCTGAACACCTCGAATGCGCTGAGCCCGTGGGCCGGATTCGCGGTCCTGTGCGGCTACGCGGTCGTGCTGGTCGCCCTGGCCGCCTGGCAGCTGCGCCGCCGCGACGCCTGATCACGACAACGCCTGATCACGACAACACTGAGCACGCGGAAAGGCTGCGAGGATACTCCTATGTCCTTCTGGACACCGGTCGAGGACCCGGGAACGCGCTCATGGCGTTCCTGGGTCTTCGACATCGGCTGCGCCCTGCTCGCCGCGGTGGGGTCGTTCGCGAGCTTTTCCTTCGCTGCGCATCCGGATGCCCCTCACCTGTGGGTCAGCCTGGTCGTCGCGGTCGTGACCCTCCTGGTGGTGTCGCTGCGCCGGGTCTGGCCCGGCCCGGTGTTCTGCGTCACGGTGGTGATGGCGGCGGTGCTGGCGCAGTGGCCGGTCCGCGGCGAGCTGTTCCCGGTCGCGCTGGCCATCGCCCTGTACACCGTCGCG
>JBAPYC010001238.1:0-4843 GCA_049284535.1 Streptosporangiaceae bacterium | reverse complement strand
AAGCCGCCCAGGCCGCTAAGTCCGCCCCCGCCGGCCCGGGCGCCTCAGCCGACCCGGGCGCCCCAGCTACCCCGGCCGCCGGCGGTGCCCCGGTCCTGATCGGAATGCCGGCTCTTCGTCACTCCGGCTGATCGCCACCTGCCCTCAGGCCTGCGCTCACAAGCCCTCAGATCCGCACTCACCGGCTCTCAGTCCGCCCCCGCCGCCCGGTGCCATGACTCGTCCCGCCACATCCATGGATCGTAATTTACTGAAGTATGCTTTACTGAAGTACACCCCAGTAAACTAAGAGCCGGAGTTCCATGACGAGTGAGCCTGTGCTCGCCAAGCCCGCCCACGTCTTCGCCCGGGACCGCGAGTGGAGCGCGCTGGCCGACTACGCGGCCGATCCACGTCCGGAGGCGAGCCTCGGCATCGTCAGCGGGCGGCGCCGGCAGGGGAAGACGTACCTGCTCCGCTCGCTGGCCGCCGCGACGGGGGGCTTCTTCTTCGAGGCCGTCGAGGCGACCGAAGCCGAGTCACTGCGGATGTTCGGCGCCGCGCTGGCCCGGCAGTCCGGCCTGGACGCGAACTTCTCCTTCGCCGGCTGGGAAGACGCGCTCCGGTACCTTTTCGCCCTGGCCGACCGGCAGCCCATGCCCCTGATCATCGATGAGTTCCCCTACCTAGTGAAGGCGAGCCCGGCGCTGCCTTCGCTGCTGCGGCGCGAGATCGACAGCCGGGGACCAGGCCAGGGCCGAGGCAACCGGGCCCGGCTCCTGCTCTGCGGGTCGGCCATGTCGGTGATGGGCGGCCTGCTGGCGGGTAACGCCCCGCTGCGGGGCCGGGCCGGGCTGGAGATGGTCATCAAGCCGTTCGGCTACCGCGACGCGGCCCATTTCTGGGGAGTGACGGAGCCGGAGGCCGCCATTTCCCTGCACGCGATCGTCGGCGGCACGCCGGCCTACCGCCGGCAGCTGGTCCGGGACGACGCTCCGGCCGGCCCAGGCGATTTCGGCCCGTGGGTGGTGCGCACGGTCCTGAACCCCGATCGCCCGCTGCTGCGCGAGGCGCGTTACCTGCTCGCCGAGGAAACCGAGATCCGCGATCCGGCGCTCTACCATTCGGTGCTGGCCGCCATCGCCGCCGGGAACCAGACCTGGGGCGGGATCGCCAACTACATCGGCCGGAAGACGGCGGACATCGCGCATCCGCTCAACGTGCTCGAGGACGCTGGCCTGGTGACTCGGGAGACCGACGCCTTCCGGGCCGGCCGGGCGCGTTACCGCATCACCGAGCCGCTGATCACGTTCTACGAGGCGATCATGCGGCCGCGGTGGGCCGACCTGGAGATCGGGCTGGGCGCTGAGGTCTGGGCGGACACCCGGCCCGCGTTCGCCGCCCAGGTCCTGGGACCGCATTTCGAGGGCCTGTGCCGCGAGTTCGCCCGGACCGAAGGGCGGCGGCTCGTCGGCGTCCCGGTCGGGGAGGTGGCCTCGGGGACAGTCGCCGATCCCGGCCGCAAGACCCAGATTGAGGTCGACGTAGCCGTCCTGGCCCCGGCCCGGGCCGGCCAGCCGCGGCAGGTCATCTCGCTCGGCGAGGCGAAATGGGGGAAGGTGATGGGCCGGCGCCACCTCGAGCGCCTGCGCCGCGCCCAGGCGCTGCTGAACGTCAAGGGTTTCGACACAACCGGCACCACGCTGGCCTGCTACTCCGGGGCGGGCTTTGATCCCGACCTCCACGAGGCGGCCCGCCGCGGCGACGTGCTCCTGGTTGGCCTGGACCAGCTCTACGGAGCCCCGCGCTAGCCCCGGCTCTTACGCCACCCGCTCTGGCCGCACGGCCATAGTGGCCGCCGTAGGCCTGGCCGGCGGGCGGCCACGCGCCTTCTTCTCCGCGACAATCACGCCGCGGGTGAAGATCTCGCCGCCCCAGACCCCGTAGGGCTCCTGCCGCTCCATCGCGCCGGATAGGCAGAACCCTCTGACCGGGCAGGCCCGGCAGTGCGTCTTGGCCTGCTCCAGGTCGGCCGGCATTTCCGAGAACCACAGCTCGGGGTCTTCCCGCTGGCAGGGCAGCAGGCCGTCCAGGGCTTGCGCGCGATTGGTCAGCAGTACCAGGGAGCTCATCGATATCACCCCTTGCGGCGGTCGCGGGCCGCCCTGCGCCTGGTGACCTGATGGGCGTGCACGATGTCGGGGTCGCGCGCGTCGGCCGGCAGCGGGTCACGCCTCGTGCCGGCCCGTCCGCGCCGGCGCCTGTCCTTCTGAACCTGTCTCATGTGCGGCCCCCTTCTCGTCGGCGATGGCGAGCACATGAGAACGCTATGAATTCGGCCTTGCCCGTGCGTCACCCGAAAGTGGACACCCCGGTGGAATCTTCGGGGTGCAGGGGGGGTAGAGCGCGGACAAACCGCTTGGCCCACGCCCTGACGGTACTTATGCGTTATACCATCGGATCTTGGTGGCATCCAGGCCGTGGCCTGCAATAAACGAGCATCGTTCTTCCGGCTGCCTGAAGACCTGAGCGTGCGGGGTCCACGATGACTGAACGGCCGGCGGCACTCCTGCCGGAGTCTGCCGCGCCCGGCCGCACCGCCCTGCTGTCGACCAAGCTGCATACCCCGGGACCTCGCCCGGGATTCCTGCCGCGGCCCCGGCTGGCCGACCGGCTCGACGAGGGCCTGACCCGCGGCGTCGTCCTGGTCTGCGCTCCGGCCGGGTACGGCAAGACAACCCTGCTGGCCGGCTGGGCCCGGCAGTCCCGGCAGCCGGTGGCCTGGCTGTCGCTGGACGCGGGTGACAACGACCCGGCCAGGTTCTGGCGCCACGCCGTGGCCGCGCTCGACGGGGTGTGCCCCGGGCTTGGCGAGCGGATGGGGCCGCTGCTCGGCCCCGCGACCCTGCCGTCCCCCGAAGGGCTGGTGACGGCGCTGATCAACGAGCTGACGGACCGTCCTTGTCCCGGGGACGTGCCGCTGGTGCTCGATGACTACCACGTGGTTGGCTCCCAGCCGGTGCACAGCTCGCTGGCCTTCCTGCTCGAGCATTTGCCGCCCGGATTGCATCCCGTGCTGGCCAGCCGGGCCGATCCGCCCCTCGCCCTGGCCCGGCTGCGGGCCCGGGGACAGCTCACCGAGCTGCGCGACGCCGAGCTGCGTTTCACCGCCGAGGAGGCCGCCGCGTTCCTGCGTGAGACGGCGGGCGCAGAGCTGCCCGAGACAGCGGTGGCGGCGCTGGCGGCGCGTACCGAGGGGTGGGCGGCCGGGCTGCAGCTGGCCGCCTTGTCGCTGCACGGCCAGCGCGACGTCGACCACTTCGTCACGGCTTTCACGGGCAGCCACCGTTTCGTGCTCGACTACCTGGCCGAGGAGGTGCTCGAGCGTCAGTCCGAGCAGATCCGCACGTTCCTGCTCGAGACCTCGGTGCTGCAGCGGCTCAGCGGCCCGCTGTCTGACGCGGTCACCGGCCGGACCGGCAGCCAGGCGCTGCTCGAGCAGGTGGAACGGGCCGGGCTGTTCCTGCTGCCGCTCGATGAGGTGCGTGGCTGGTGGCGCTACCACCAGCTGTTCGCCGACCTGCTCCGCGCCAGGCTGGAGCCGCAGTCCGCCCGGGCCACGCAGCTGCACCACAACGCGGCGGCCTGGTTCTGCGAGCACCACCTGGCCGACGACGCGATCAGGCACGCGGTCGCGGCCGGGGAGATGACCTGGGCCGCCCAGCTGATCGAGCAGCACTTCGACGAACAGTTCTACCTGCACGGCGAGGTGTCCACGGTGCAGGGGTGGCTGGCCGCTCTGCCGCGGGATCTAGCTCGCGCACGGCCCCGCCTGCTGCTGGCGCAGGCCCGGCTGGCTCTGCTCGGCGGCCGCCTGGAGGAGGCGGCCGGGCTGCTCGACCTGGCGGAGCTCGGCTCGGCCGATGCCGACGGGGAGTTCGAGCCTTCCGCCGGGCGAGCGTCGAGCCTGCTGGTGAATGTCCCGGCGGCCAGCGCGCTGCTGCGCATGTACCTGGCCGAGCTTCGTGGCGACGCCGGAGCCACGGCCGGCCTCGCCCGGCGCGCTCTGGCCGAGTGCCGGGAGGGCGAGACGATGCTCACCTCGATCGTCGGCTGGTACGCCGGCCTGGCCGAGTGGCTGGGCGGCAGGCCCGCCGTGGCCGAGCGGATGCTGTCGCCCGCCGTGGGCCAGCGCTCCACGGTCGGTGAGGGCTTCCTGGCCGCCTGGATCTGTCACATCCTCAGCCGCGCCCAGCGCTCCGCGGGCCGGCTGGACGCCGCGGTCATGACCTGCAGGCGGACGCTGGAGATCACCGCGCCGGCCGGGCACCAGGCCGCGCCCGCCGCCGGGGCTGCCTATGTGGGCCTGGCCGAGGTGGCCTACCAGCGCAACGAGCTCGACGCCGCGCTGCGGCACGCCACCGAGGGCATCACGCTATGCCGTCAGCTTGCCTACGCCCCGCCGCTGGCCTCGGGACTGGTGACGCTGGCCTGGATCAGGCAGGCCGCCGGGGACGGCGCCGGCGCCAGGGACGCGATCGCCGACGCCGCCCGGATCGCCCCGGGTCCTGCCGTCAACGGCCTGCTCAACCCGGTCCCGGTGGAACGAGCCCGGCTGCTGCTGGCCCAGGGCGACCTGGACGCGGCAGCCAACTGGGTGCAGGCCAGGGGCCCGCGCGCCGATGACGAGGCCAGCTACCCGTCCGAACCCGAGCACCTGCTGCTCGCACGCGTGCTGCTGGCCCAGGACCAGGCCGGCCAGGCCCTGGCGCTGCTCGGCCGGCTGCACGCGGCCGCCGCCGCCCAGGACATGACCGGCAGCGTCATCGAGGCCGGCGCCCTGCAGGCGCTCGCTCTGGGGGCC